>JBDSHL010000198.1:0-3594 GCA_039918515.1 Saprospiraceae bacterium
ACTGTAGAATAGGCAAGTATTTTTTTAATATCATTTTGTTTTAGAGCTATAGTTGCAGCAACAACTGCTGTTACCACTCCTGTAATTAATATTATATTTAAAGTAAATGGTGTCAGACTAAATAAAATATTCATTCTTGCCACTAAATAAATTCCTGCTGTAACCATTGTCGCGGCATGTATTAATGCTGAAACTGGAGTAGGACCAGCCATTGCATCAGGCAACCAAGTGAATAGAGGAATTTGCGCTGATTTGCCACAGACGCCAATAAATAATAGTATCGTTATTAGCACAAGTAATGGATCATTCTGAGTAAATGAACCAAAGCTTTCTTGAATATGAACAATATCAACTGAGTTAAATTTAGTTGCCAAAAGAAAAATTCCAATTATGAATCCAAGGTCACCTATTCTATTCATAACAAAAGCTTTCCTTGCTGCCTTATTGTAATCAAGATTTTTAAACCAAAAACCAATAAGCAGAAATGAACAAAGTCCAACTCCTTCCCAACCTGCAAAAAGTAAGACAAGGTTTGAACCTGTAACCAATAACAACATTGAAAATAAAAATAGATTTAAATAAGCAAAAAATCTACTGAACCCAGGATCTTCTTTCATGTAACCGATCGAATATACATGAATTAAACTACCAACTCCAGTAACAATAAAAAGCATTATTAAAGTAAGGTGATCTATATATATCGAAAATTCTACTGGATTACCAAGTCCAATGGAGAACCAAGTATAATAATTGTAAACTTTCGCTTGTAGCATTGGATCTGTAAAATATAAAGCAGATGTAGCTGCTAATCCTAATAAAGGTCCAACACATGCGATGAAGCCACTAAGACTTTTTGGCATTCTAGGACCAAAAATTCCATTGATTATAAAGCCAATCAAAGTCGGCCAAAGGATAAGATGTATTAGAATATCTGATTTCATAATATGGCTCCTTAATTATCCTTTAAGTTTATTAAAAATATCAATATTCGTTGTTCTTAAATTCTTATAAATCATTACTATTATAGCAAGACCAACTGCCACTTCAGCAGCAGCGACTGCCATCGTAAAAAATACCATTATTTGCCCTCCTGGATTACAATAATAGGCAGATGTTGCGGTCAACATTAGATTCGATGCATTTAACATAATCTCAATGCACATAAATACAATAATTACATTCTTTCTTACCATGACTCCAATTAATCCAACAACAAATAATGTTGTGCTTAACAGAATATAATGCGTCAATGGTATGGTTGAAAATATTTCTGGTGCTGTTGATTCCATTATTCTGCTACAATTTTTTCTTTTCTACTAAGTAAAACTACTCCAGCCATAGCAATTAGAAATAAAACTGAACTCAATTCCATTGGCAATAAATATTCTTTATATAATATAGATCCAAGATTCTCAACCAATCCTATAGAATAATCTGGTTTAGAAGCACTTAATAATTCAGTTTTATTCAAAGCTGCCATGGTAATAAGTAGAAAACTTCCTGCTGAAATTATTGCGGCTAACCATGGGACAATACCTTGTTGTTGTTCAATGTCTTTGTTTAAATTCAAGAACATGATGACGAATAGAAACAAAACCATTATTGCACCGGCATAAACTACAATATTAACCAATGCTAAAAATTGGGCATTCATTAATACATAATGTGCAGAGATTAAAAAGAAAGTTGCAACCAAAAATAAAACACTTCTTATAGGATGCTTGCTAATCACCACTAAACTTGCACAAATTATAGTTGCTGCCGAAAGTACATAAAATACTTTATCTATCATGATCTCGATTGTAGAAAGGGTTCAACTAATCTATCTTTTGCATAAATAAAATCTTCACGCTCGTAACTTGCTGGAGCCATTTTATCATTTTGCAAATATATTGCAGCTTTTGGGCATGCTTCTTCACATAATCCGCAGAAAATACAACGCAGCATATTTATTTCGTACATTGAAGCGTATTTTTCTTCACGATATAATAATTCTTCTCCTTTTTTTCTTTCGCTGGCAGTCATAGTAATCGCTTCCGCAGGACATGCCAAAGCACATAATCCACATGCTGTACATCTTTCTGCTCCATTTTCATCTCTCTTTAGGATATGAAGTCCTCGAAAGACTTCACTCATCGGACGTTGTTCCTCCGGATAAGAAATAGTTGCCTTCTTTTTAAAGAAATGAGATATGGTAATACCCATACCCTTCAATATTGCCGGTAGATAAATTCGTTCCCAGAAATTCATCGGAATGCGTTCCATTACCTTAATCCGATCAGTTAATTTTATTACTCCCATGTTACTAAGTCATTTTATATAAAATTACCAATCCAGTAATTAAAATGTTTATTACGGCCAATGGAATTAATACTTTCCAGCCTAATTTCATCAATTGATCAAATCTAAATCTTGGCAAGGTCCATCTCACCCACATAAAGAAGAAAATAAAAAAGAAGATTTTGCCAAACATTACACTTACAGACAATACCGTCTTCATCATTCCTGGTTCAATTGATGAATCTCCAGGAAAATGATAGCCTCCAAAAAACAAAGTAGCAAGTACCGCACTACTAATAAACATATTGATGTATTCTGCAAAGAGAAAAAATCCAAGTTTCATCGAAGAATACTCTGTATGATAACCACCCACTAATTCTGTTTCACATTCCGGAAGGTCAAATGGCGCACGATTGGTTTCTGCAAATGCACAAATCAAAAATATTAGAAAACTCAAGGGTTGATAAAATACGTTCCAGTGCCATCCAGCTTGTTGATCGACAATTTCCTTAAGTGATAAAGTTGATGTCATCATAACCAATGCAACAATGGACATTCCCATTGCTAGTTCATAACTGATATTCTGAGATGCGGCTCGAATTGCTCCCAACAGTGAAAATTTATTATTAGACGCCCAACCTCCAATTAAAACTCCATAAACTCCAAGTGATATTACACCGAAAATATAAAGCAAACCAACATTAATATCTGTTGCCTGAAGTGAAATAAGTTTTCCTTCATGCATAATATCAGGTCCAAATGGAATGACAGCACTAGTCATTAATGCGGTAACCATAAAAAATCCTGGACCTATAAGAAACAACAACCTATCCGCTTTAAGAGGAATAAATTCTTCTTTAAAAAATAATTTTACCCCATCTGCCAGTGGTTGAAGCAATCCGAATGGTCCCGCTCGATTTGGTCCAATTCTATCTTGCAAAAATGCTGCTATTTTCCTTTCAGCATAAGTAGAATACATAGCAATAAAAAGTGATATTCCGAAGATGGAAGAAATGAATATTAATTTTAGGATAATAAAACTCATTCTGAAACAAATTTTGCATCCACATTAATGGCTGGAGAGTGAATAGAATCATGGTATTTATTCGCAGTAATGACTGAATCATGATCCATTTCTCTTGGTTCTCCTACCTTCCAATCATTCAAGTTCCTATGTTCAAATCTACAATCATTGCAAATAAATTTTTCTACTTCTCCGAATTTATCTTTTCTAGCTGTGACTCGAATTACATCGTTATTTTTTATCCATAGAATAGTATCACCGCTACATTTAGGGCAATCTCTATGAGCTTC
>JBDSHL010000199.1:0-14491 GCA_039918515.1 Saprospiraceae bacterium
TTTATTAAGAATCGTCGGATCTATAATCTTCTTTTCTAAAATTTCTGCTTTGGAAATATCCAGATCATGTCCTTCTGATGCTTTAGTCGTCGGAGTAATGATTGGGTTAGGAAATTCTTCCCCTTCTTTCATACTATTGGGCATCCGCACTCCGCAGAGACTGCGTTCACCCTTGCGATAAGATCTCCAGGCATGCCCAGCTAAATATCCACGAATGACCATTTCAATAGGTATTGGCTCACATTTTAAGCCAATGGACACATTTGGATCAGGTGAAGATCTCAACCACACTGGACATATTCGCTTAGCCGTTTCAAGAAAGTACACCGCAATTTGATTTAATACTTGCCCCTTATATGGAATAGGGCGTGGAAGAACATGGTCAAATGCCGAAATACGATCACTCGTAATCATTAAAAGCTCAGTACCAAGATCGTAAACGTCTCTTACTTTACCTGTGTAAACTGACTTTTGATTTTTAAAATTAAAATGAGAATGAGATATACAATATGATTCTGGAGACAAACTCATAAAAGGATAGAATTATATATTCCTCACTATGTTTCTATCCAAGATGATGTCTTTAAGTTCTTTCAAGGCGGCATATTCAGTTGGAAGTACTTTCTTAAAAGCATCTTTTATAGCTGTATAAGAACCTTCGGTTAGTTCAGGAACAACCACTTTGACTTTTTCCTTGACAATATAGAGGTCATTTTTAATCAAACTGCGAATTCTTGGCATATCGTGCCAATCTCCTTCAATAGCTATTGTTCTGATTTGCTCTCCTTCATCATTACAAGATTCAATTTCTATAGTAGAAAAACTTCTTAGAATTTCTGAATTTGATAAATCTGGCCCTCTGAGAATATAAAAGGTTGTTTCCTGAATATGCTTGTTCGAAAGCAATACTTCAAGCCCTTTTTCATGTATTCTATAAACAATGAGTCGAATTTGATTTCTTAAATTCATTCAACAAAGGTAGTTGTAATTACCTGTATATTATAAAATATTTTTATGGATGAACCCAATGATCCTATTGGACTATTTGGAAAATTGTGGCTTGATAAGTTTGCGCAATCTCCTTAAAGCATGCTCTTTGAGCTGCTTTGTTCTTTCAATAGACAAACCAATAATGTCTGAAATACTATCTATTGAACTTATCTCTTCGCCGTCTAGACCAAAGATCATTCTAACAATCTGTGCTTCTTTTGGCGATAAATGATTGAGTGCATATTTAATTTCTTCTCTATGACTCTCGTCAATTAAATTCATATCAGGAGTCTGCTGTTCTTCATCAATCAAAACATCTAACCTAGGCAAACTTGAGTCATCATTATTAATTGGCTCATCTAAAGAAAAATGTTTCGCATTAGAAATCAGAATACTACTCATTTCATGTTCATTAATGTCCATTAAATCCGCTAACTCTCCTGAAGTCGGCTCTCTTTCAAATTCTTGTAAGAATTTTTGTTGTGCTTGTGTTACCTGAGTAATAAGATTTACTTTATTGTAAGGCAATCTGATCATTCTGCTATTCTCTACTATCGCCTGTAATATGGATTGTCTTATCCACCACACCGCGTAAGTAATAAATTTAAACCCTTTGGATTCATCGAATCTTTTTGCTGCTTTAAGTAAGCCAATATTTCCTTCATTGATGAGATCATTCAGAGTCAAGCCATTATTCTGATATTGCTTAGCTACTGAAACGACAAATCTAAGATTACTACTTACCATTAATTCTAATGCTCGATCGTCCCCATTTTTAATTCGTTTGGTAAGCGACACCTCTTCATCTGGAGTCAATAGTGTAATACGACCAACTTCCTGAAGATATTTTTCCAGTCCTTCACTTTCACGAGAAGTTATTTTTTGTGATATTTTAAGTTGACGCATCTATATCCTATTAATGATAGTATGAGTAGAAAAGTTTCAATCATTTAATATTTTCTTCAAATTTAGGGGAAAATTAAGGTTTTGATTCTTAATAATGAATTGGCAATTCATATCAATTTGATTTTTGAATTAAGTCTATATTTTAAAAATATTATCCCTTCGTACAGGAATGGAAATTATGGATATTAAACGAGTCCAACTTATAAAAACCCAATCAATCAACAAAAAAAAATCCCTCACATGGTGGTATGCAAGGGATCATTTCAGGTTAATATCAACAATAACAGTTCTGCCGATTGAACTTATTATAAGAACTATCGGTCTCAATAATTATGAATTAGATATTTATCGAGATCGATATCAAAAGGTAAATATTACAATTATTATAAAATATTACTTCTGAATCTGATTCATAATATTTCGCGCAATGTCTGTCCCTAATTTTCTTCCAGCTTCAATACTAGTCCTAAAATGAACGCCAGTATAGATATCCACTTGACTTGCTTCTATGGACAATTGTTGAAAAGAATCGAACTGCTTTGACTTATTTCTTAGGTCTGGTCTTTCAATTTGTGTCCGATCTATAAATACCTGTCTATATCCGAAGAAGTTTGAAAGAATTTCAGCTCCAATGGCATAGGAAACAGCTAAATCTGAAACACCTTCTGGTATAGTTAATGAAGGATAAATCGGTTGATAATATCTATTCAGATTTTGCTTAATGTAAGTGGATACTCGCAATAGATTTTTGGAATATACATATTTATAAGTAGCGACATAACCATCATGCATTGCAAAGGATAGCTTACATAATAATTCTAATGATTTAGGAAGATCCAATTGCTTTTCAGTCATCAATTGAATTGCCAATAAAAAATTATGATAAAGAGGTTGAGCTATAGCGCCCATTTCCCTATTGAAATAAGCTGCATCCTCTTTCTGTTCAACTGTAATTGCTAAGGAATTATTTTGAACTTCGACCGCTTCGGCATACATATTTGAGTTGGGCAAATTAGAATAGAACAATTCTTTGTTTAATAGAACTTGGTCAATATTATTCTGAATTATACCTCTTGAGTTACCCCAATATGGCAATAGAGGGCGAGAAGAATAATCTGGAGAACTAGGAATCCATTTGCCTTCTCCTTTTTCTGGTATATAGGAACTAGGGTTTGGGTTGAGATATGCAGCACTTTGGCCATCTGACTCAGCAAATTTCAACAGAGAGTGAGCCAATTGCTTTCCGTATAACGAAGATTGAGCGAGTACTGTAGAATCTACTCCAATGGAGTACTTATTAAAATTATTATCACGAATGGATCTCGCCCTAAGCATCTCTCCTGAAGAACCAAAAACTACTTCAAAGTAGGCCAATGCAGCATCATTGGCTACAATTGCCCAATTATATTCAAGGCTTTCGTCAGGTTGTAACAAATTAAAGTTAAATCCATCAGAACTTGACTTATAAGATTTCATTCCAGGAATTCCTCGAAATAAGCTTTCGTGCATCAATATTGAAAAATAACTAAGCGACCTTGCCATAATGGGTTCCGAGAATCCATTACATTTAGGTCCAAGTTCAAGACCCAGACTGTACCAATTTTTGATCAAATAATGATCCGTTAGTTCCAGATTGGGGGAGTTTACAATGGTCTGATCCTTATGGCAAGAACTAACTATCGCTAGCATTGCCATGGCCATGACCTTCAGGTTCAAGGTTCTAATACATTTCATTGGTTGTGAGTTTAAATGCTAAAAAATCAAAATCAAGCACAAATATATTACGATTTTATGTAATATATAACTTCCTGATTTATTTTTTTCAATATTTCTTCACTTTCTACTTATGAGCTTCGTTTGTTGTTAACTTAATAATCTTATCCATTACCTCTGAAAGTTGCTCAGAGGATATCTTTTTGGTCAATATCTTCTTATTTTTGTCTAGAATATACACTTGAGGTGTGCTTTTCACATCATATAAGTATTTATAACTTGAAAGTCCTTTTGGGTCAGAAGTATTGATCCAATCTCCCATTTTTATCTCTTTGTCATCCCAACATTTGCCTTCTTCTACCCCTGTTTTATTGCAAACCGCAAAAATCTCGACTCCTTTAGACTTATATTTATTGTAGAAGTCAATAAATCCAGGCATTGATTTTTTACAATGGCCGCAATCTGGAGCCCAAATCAATAAAACAGTATAGTCTGCTTGAACTGAATGAAGGGTAATAGGTGTTGAGTCCTTTTTGAATACCACGAAGTCCGGCGCAATTTTATCAATGAGCAACGGTTTTAGTGCATGGGCATCTCGCAAGATTTTAGCCAAAGATTCTTTATCAATCCAAGGAGCTTTACCTTTTTCATAGTAGTTTTCTACCAAATGAACATATACTCCGTCCATTCCAACGTATTTGCTGTTGGCAATGCTGCTTAATTGGGTGGAAAGTAAATATCTATAAACTTCTTTTTTCTCGTCACATTTACCCAAAACATAATCCAGTTCAACGTTAATAGAGTCGGGATGTTGACTCGTTAGATTGGTCAAATATTTTTCAACCTTAGAATGAAAGAAAGGAAGTCTAATAATACGATCATCCTTAAATTCTGTATAATCAAAATAATGAGCTTTGTAAAATTTAAAGGCAGACTCACTCTTTTCTTCTTCTGTACCTTTAAATTCAGGAACCTCAACTTCTTTGGTTGATTTTATTAAAAGGCCAAGAATACTTGTCCCTTGTTCCTTTATTAATTTATCCTGATGAGCCTTTACCTCCTTATCAAGCCTTTTAAGTTCATCACCCAAAAACTTAGTATGAAGGGTGTCTTTATTTAGTTTCAAAATTACACCAATGGAATCTGCGTCTGCTCTTCTTTTAGATACAAATGAGACATAATCCAAAAAATCTGTATTCAGTTTTGAACCTTTAAATTTTAAGTTATTTGTTAAATTTTCAAGCTTGGTTTCGATGCTGAATTTTTGTTTATCCTTATCTATAAGAATTTGAAAAAAATCATGCTCCGGTTGAGTAACTACTAAATACATCCCAGGCTCGAGAACAGTGTCTTTCTTAAAAACAAATTCGTTGTTTTTGCGAAAAGCAGTGTCTTTAATGTATTGCTTATCTCCATAATGATATCCAAAAAGCAAGGTATCTCGATTATAGTTCAAAATTTTCACCTTAATTTCATAGGACTGTGAAGCCAGAATGTTACTCACAAGGCAAAAGGAAAGCATAGCAAAAAGCTTATTTGTATTCATGGGTTTTATACAGATGTTTAGTATTATGTAATTAAACGAAATATTAAACTATAAATTATAAGCATTTTGAAGCTCGAAAAGTTCATTTTATTGAACTTTTTAACCGTAAATTAGGATTTTATTGAGTTTCGCATCAACAGAGTTATATATATTTTTAATGATTATAGGTGCTATGAATTTGCATTTCCCTGATTTGCAAGCAAGTATAGAACTGCCATTCTTACCGCTACTCCATTCTCAACTTGATCAAGAATTATGGATTGAGGACTATCAGCTGCATCAGAACTTAATTCCACACCTCTATTAATTGGGCCAGGGTGCATGAGGACTATTTTATGCTGAAGACGATCCAACTTTTCCTTCGTAATACCAAAGAATCTGGCATACTCATTGGCTGAAGGGAAATATTGTAGTTTCATTCTTTCTGTCTGTACCCTTAAGACATTTGCAACATCACACCAATCCAATATTTTGTCAAGATTGTTCTCAACTTCGACCCCTAAACTCTCTATGTACTTTGGAATGAGTGTAGGTGGTCCGCAAACTTTAATTTTTGCCCCTAATTTATTCATACAAAATATATTGGAAAGCGCAACTCTGGAATGTAAAATATCCCCTATGATGGCATATTTGACTCCCTTAATTTTATTCATAGATTCTTTAACAGAATAAGCATCTAAGAGTGCTTGTGTCGGGTGTTCATGCGTACCATCTCCAGCATTAATAATTTGAGCTTTAACTTTTTTGGAAAGAAAATGCGCTGCGCCAACTGCCGAATGTCTAATGACAATCATGTCGACTTTCATCGCTAGAATATTTTGAACAGTGTCTAATAGAGTTTCTCCTTTACTCACAGAAGATCCAGTTGAAGAAAAATTAATAACATCTGCCGAAAGTCGCTTCTCTGCTATTTCAAAAGAAAGCTTAGTTCTTGTTGAATTCTCAAAGAACATATTCGCTATCGTAATATCGCGCATAGATGGCACTTTCTTTATCGGACGATTGATAACTTCTTTAAATTGTTGTGCAGTATTGAGAATTAAATTGATATCCTCTGGCGTCAATTCTTTAATGCCAATCAGATTAGATGTCGATAATTTGGCTTCAGTCATTTTCACTATTTTCTGCATCATAAAAAAGGACTCTATCCTGCCCTTCAACTTCTACTAATTCTACTTTAACATAGGCTTCATATAAAGCATCTACTTTCAGACCAATGTAATTGGCTTGAATCGGAATATGTCTGTTAAATCTTCTATCTATTAATACCAATAGCTCAACAGATGCGGGTCTTCCAAAATTACTTAGTGCTGATAATCCCGCCTGTATAGTTCTGCCCGTATAAAGTACATCGTCGATAAGAATAACTTGCTTGTCTTCAATTAGGAAATCAATATCTGTTTCTTGAGCCTTTAAGATTTTATTGTCTTTTCTAAAGTCGTCTCTAAAAAAAGTTATATCTAGTTTGCCTATGGACTTTGGGCCAATACCATTCAATTCAACCAATCTTCGAAAAATTCTCTCCGCCAGTGTAGCTCCTTTACTTTGAATTCCCACGAGACAGACTTGAGAAAAATCTTGGTGGCGTTCTATAATTTGAAAGCAAAGCCTGTCGATGGTCCGATGTAATTGAACATCGTTAAACAGCACCTTGCCTTTTTTCTTCATATTAGCCTAATTGTCTAATTTAGTGCAAAAGTAAGAATATCTTAAAATTATTGAAGAAAAACATATAATTAGTATCGATCGTGGTATGTAGTTCCAATATAGTTTCTACCTGAAAAATCAACTTGTTAGATGAAACTCATTTTTTTAAATCAATGTTTAAATGATGAATTATTCCAATTATTTTATAATTAGTACTGCCCAATTATTAATATAAATTATTTGAGAATCTTGAAATGGATTTGATTATTTTAATTCCTGAAGGGCAATTAAAAAGTAACGGTCACAAATTTTTATAAAGTGAATTGAACATTCGTTTGAACTTTTAAACCTACAAGTAAATCTCGATCTGCGATATTCTCGTTGGATGAAGCCTGGAATTTATCCAAATTATGCGTTGTTGGGATATTTTGTAAACTTCCAAATTTAGGATTCGTACCGAGGGAGTGAAGAATTTTTGGATTATCTTCTCAAGCAAATTATACTGCTTTGAAATGATAGTTAGTCCAATTTTCTCCGCCATTGGCGGATCAAATATGTATAAAGTTAAACTAGGCGTTCATACTAAAGATAGGGATAAAATTTTTAAATTATTGGTATTATTTAAAATTATAATATAACTTTTGAATTCTACTTTTATTAGAATTATTAACTGTAAACCATTAATTTTGCCTAAAATCAACCTATTATGAGATACTTCTACCATGTTATTTTCATTATCCTTATTTCATTTAATTTATCAGCACAAATAATTATCAATGAAATCAATTATAACCCTCCAGAATCTGGACAGGACCAACTTGAATTTATAGAACTTTATAATCCTTCGATAATTAACGTCAACATAAAAGATTGGGTCATAGATGATGCAGTGAATATGATTTTTCCAGATACCACTATCAAATCAAATGGTTATTTAGTCATTTGTGTTAATGATTTAACTTTTGATTCCATCTATGGTTTTAAATCACTTAAATGGGATGGAGGAGCCCTCAGAAATGATTCAGAAATCATAACTTTGAAGGATCAAGATGGCAATGTTGTAGATAGTGTGCGTTATAGCGATTCAGGAGGTTGGCCTTCTGGACCTGATGGAAATGGATCAAGTCTGGAATTATGTCGATTTAACGTGGATAATTACGGGTCAGAATATTGGAAAAGCGCTGCCACATTAATCGGTAAAAAAGTAAATGGTTTTGAACTTCGTGGTTCTCCGGGCAAGCCTAATATCGTTCCTTGTTCGGATGCTTCAATTGATGTAAAAGATTTTAGTTTTAACCCGAGTAATATTGAAATCTTTGTAGGTCAGCATATTGAATGGTCGAATATAACTGGGAAGCATAATGTAAATGGTGGCAAAGACATTTTTCCTGCCAATCCTGAAGGGTTTAAGAATGGTCCTCCAGCAACGGGAAATTGGACTTATATTAAAAGATTTGACATAGAAGGTGATTACACTTATCGCGATGATCAGAATCCAAGTGTAACAGGCAAAATCAAAGTACGGAAGATTGATCCACTTTATCCATCTTATCCAATTGGACTTGTAACTTCTGTAAATCCTGAAGGCGTTGTTGATTCTTCGAATGTCAGATGTACTCTAGAAGGTGTGGTTTATGGAATTAATTTTAGACCTGCTGGATTGCAATTCACCCTTATTGATAACTTCAATGATGGAATTGTAGTCTTCCATACGAATAGAAATTTCTCCTACACCGTTAAAGAAGGCGATAGAATTAAAGTAAAAGGTAGTATTACTCAACTTAATGGCCTAGCTGAAATAATAGTTGATACAATTAATGTTATTGGAACAAATAATCCATTAGCAAATGTACAAGTTGTTACTGGACTTAGTGAAAATACTGAATCCCAATTGATCAAATTAAAAAATGTATACTTAGTTGCACCTATACAATGGACAAATAATCCATTAGGATTCACTGTAAAAGTTACAGATGGAATAAATAATTACGATGTTCGGATTGACAATGATTGTGAATTAGTATCCAAAGAAGTACCCGCAGGTAAATTTGATTTAACAGGCATTGGTTATCAAAATGACATTACCAGTCCATTTAATGATGGTTACCAGTTATATCCTAGGTATACTTCAGATATAAATCCATATCTTCCACTAAATAAATATTACAACAAACTTGACATTGTCAAAGTCAAGACTATAAAAGCAACAGGTGAATTAGATTCTATCAAAGTAAAGTGTGAATTAAGAGGTATTGTATACGGAATAGATTTCGATGGATCACCTGGAATTCAATTCACTATGATTGATAAAACTGCTGGTATAACCGTATTTCATGGAATGAAATCGCACAATTATAAAGTTACTGAAGGTGATGAAGTAATTGTCCAAGGAATCATTGACCAATTCAATGGTCAAGCTCAAATAGTTCCTGACACTATTATACTTTTAAACGAAAAAAATACATTAACCCCCGCACGAGTAGTTACAACTTTCGATGAAAGTATAGAATCAGCTTTAATCAAGCTAGAAGATGTAAGTATAATTGATCCATTAGAATGGTTAGGCAATGGCAATTCCTTCAATGTTAGATTATCGAATGGAATCAAAGAATTCATCATGAGAATTGACAATGATTGTGATTTATCTAAGACTTTGCCAAAAGGCAAACAAATTACTGTGACAGGAATTGGCAATCAATTTGATGGCACAATTCCATTTACGGAGGGATATCAGATTTGGCCCAGGTATGCTAAAGATATCGATTTCATCTCGGAATCTTTTTCTGAAACAACAGAAAAGGGAATTATTATTTTCCCTAATCCAGTTAAAAACGTATTATCAATTGTTAATTTAAATGCACTTTCTTTCGAACGCATTCAAATCCTAAATATCAATGGCAGTGTATTAAAGGAAATGCCTTTTGAAAGTAAAATTGAAGTTAGTTTACAACCAGGAATTTACATTCTACGTTTAATTGGTACTAATTCTTCAAGGAACATCAAATTCCTGGTAGATTAATTCATAATGTGCGCATAGGATTATGTCTTTCAGGAGGTGGTGCTAGAGGATCTTTTCACATTGGTGTAATCAAGGCCTTAGAAGAAAATAAAATCAAACCTGTTATTGTTTCTGGCACCAGCGCTGGAGCTTTAATAGGAAGTTTTTATTGTTCAGGCCTAAATTCACTAGACATGATAAGTATAGCAAATTCAACTAAATGGTATCATTTCGTAGTTCCTCATATTCCAAAAACAGGCTTAATCGATTTGAAATTTCTTGAAGAATTGCTAGCTACGAATATTCGAATCAATTCATTCGAAAGTTTAAAGATACCTTTGATTACGACGGCAAGTAATATGGAAGCCGGAAGAATAGAATACTTTCATTCTGGTGAATTGTTTTCAAGAATATTAGCTTCTTGTGCAGTTCCTTTAGTTTTTAAACCACAAATATTAAATAAGACTACCTACCTTGATGGTGGAATTATGATGAACTTACCAGTTGAAATCATTAAAGACAAATGCGATTATATCATTGCCTCTAACTTATTCCCAAGGCAAAATATTGATGGAAAGTCTTTGATAAGTTTTGGAAGCATTATGTCCAGAGTATTGGATTTATCAATTTATAACAACACTGCAAATCAGATTCCAAAGGCAGACCTTTTAATTGAATCGAATGAAATTAATTCTTATAGCAGATTCAAATTATCAAATTCTAAAAAGTTAATTGAATTGGGTTATAACACTGCTTTAAAAGCGATAACAGAATCGATATTGATTTAGAACATTTGAGCTTCAACTGGCTTTCTTTCTTCAAAGATTATCTCGATGTTCTGCTTAACAGTTGTAGCCAACCTAACCCCTACATAATCGACACTAATTGGATATGATTTATGCATTCGTTCTACGAGAACACAGACCTCAAGTTTCTTGGTCAACACGTTCATAAAAGGCCTCATGGCAAAGAACAGAGTCCTCCCCGAATTGGCGACGTCATCAATGACTATAACTATCTTATTTGAATAATGTTTAGGCTCTAAACCAAAATTAGTCTCTGAGTCTAAAGGCTTAGCTGGATTGAGAGTCAGATGAGCCGTTTGAACGCACTTTTGACCTAGTGCTAGCAATGAATTCTGGATAAGCTCAGCAATAAGGAATCCTTTATTGTTTATTCCTGCCAATATAATTTCCCCAGAATCGGCATGTCTCTCGTAGATCTCAGAAGCAATCCTCTTGATTTTGTGTTCAATTTGTTGTGCATTTAGAATATTCATATGCGAAGCCGACTTATATTTAAGCCCTAATTCAATATAGAGCGTTGTGGGGCAAAATTAAGTAATAATGATTCAAATTCTATTCTTTTGTATTCTAAGTTTTTTGGTCTTCAGAAAGGCTTTTAAGGGCTTTAGTAGAATTTATGCCAATATCAATTTGGGAAGGGAAGATGTCAGTGAAGGCTCTAGTAGTGATAGATGGAAAAACATGATCCTATTTGCGCTAGGACAAAAGAAAATGTTTGAACGACCTCTGGTAGGTATATTCCACTTTTTTATTTATGTTGCTTTCCTTTTCACACAGATTGAATTAATAGAAATATTTTCTGATGGAATTACTGGACACCATAGATTATTTGCTTCTGGTCTTGCACCCATCTATCAAATACTGATTAATTTTATTGAAGTTCTTTCACTTTTGGCATTGGTAGCTACGATAATATTTTTGTCAAGAAGAAATATTGTAAAACTTCTAAGATTTCAAAGCATCGAATTAAATGGTTGGCCTTCATTGGATGCAAATTTGATTTTAATAGGAGAAATTTTATTAATTACTGGAATATTTACCATGAATAGTGCAGATCAACAATTACAATTGATTGATCCTCATCATTTCCCTTCTACTGGGAAACTTTATCTTTCTAATTTTATCTCGCAACATTTAAATAATTGGCCCTCAGATTATTTATATTTCATGGAAAGATTGGGTTGGTGGTTGCATTTATTTATAATCTATGGATTTATTATTTATCTACCCTATTCTAAGCATTTACATATATTTTTAGCTTTTCCCAATAGTTATTTTAGCGATCAAAATGCTCGAGGTGCTATGACCAATATTCCCGAAATTGAGAATGAAGTCAGAGGAATGTTAGGATTAGCGACTACTAATATTATTCATCCCAGAGAGACCTTTGGAGCGAAGGATATTCAAGACTTAAGTTGGAAAACCATATTGGAAGCCTACACTTGCACTGAATGTGGACGATGCACTTCAGTGTGCCCAGCCAATATTACTGGTAAAAAATTAAGCCCTAGAAAAATCGTAATGAACATTCGCGATAGAGCTGAAGAAATTGGAATACAAATTCAAAAGAACCCTTCATTCAAACCACAAGATGATGGAAAATCATTATTTGATTACATCAGCTCTGAAGAATTATATGCCTGCACCGCTTGCAACGCTTGTGTTGAAGCTTGTCCAGTACTTATCAATCCATTGAAACCCATTCTAGAAATGCGCAGGTATGATATTCTTATGAATTCTTCAGGTCCTAGTGACTGGTTACCTATGTTCAATGCTTTAGAAAATAATCAATCCGTATGGCAATTATCTGATTCAAGAGATGCTTGGACAAAAGAATAAATTATAAAAAAAATTAATTATGAAAAAACTACTTCTTATAAACTTAATCATTCTAAACCAAAGTATTGCACAACATACTTTCTCCATTGTTGCTATTGATACCATAACAAAGGAAGTAGGAAGTGCAGGAGCAACCTGCCTATCTATTGATCGTGAAGGATACGAAGCTTTGATTATTTCTGATGTAATTCCAGGATTAGGTGCAATCCATACACAATCATATTGGGACGCGAGCAATCAACTTCAAGCCAACTACCAAATGCAAGATGGAAAAACGGCTCCAGAAATTATTGACTTTCTTGTTAATAATGATGTTGCAGGAAATCCATTGATTAGACAATATGGAATTGCTTTATTTAAAAAAACTGGTGAACCAAGCACCGATGCCTACACAGGTTCAAAATGTCTAGATGTTAAAAATCATATTATTGGCAGATTTTATAGCATTCAGGGAAATATCTTAATTGGAAGATATGTGCTTGATTCAATGGAAGTCAGATTTATCAGAAGCAAAGGAACCCTTGCCGATCGATTAATGGAAGCCATGAAAGGAGCAATTATTCCAGGTGCTGATTCTCGCTGTCTTAATGAAGGATTATCTTCCCGTTCTTCTTTTCTGAGAGTTGCCAAACCAACGGATCCAATTGATTCATTCTATCTTGATCTTAAAGTTTCTTCCACCAGACCCAAATTAGATCCCATTGACTCTTTAGCAATGCTCTATAGAAATTGGAAAACAACTGCTGTCCATGAATTTAAAAATTATGGACACCCGCACTTAAACTACAATCCTTTCTCTAAAACAATTCATATTGTAGGTAAATTGAATGAAGATTCAGAGATAAATGTTAAACTTTTTAATCTATTTGGTCAGGAAATTACAAAATTAAAACAATCAGGTGATCACCAATTTATAATTGAATCAAATATTGTTAGTGGAACTTATTTAGTACAATTGTATTTAAATTCTAAGATATATAATAGCATTAAAATCCTTATACCATAATCCATGAATATTCCTATTTTAAGTGAAGTTATTGCAAAAGGAGATTCTATTGATATTTTATTTTGGGTAGGATGCGCAGGTTCTTATGATGCCCGAGCACAAAAAGTATCTAAAGCCTTTGCTGAAATATTAACGAAAGCTGAAATTAAATTTGCCATCCTTGGAAATGAAGAAAAATGCACTGGAGATCCGGCAAGAAGAGCTGGAAATGAATTCTTATTCCAAATGTTAGCCCTACAAAATATCGAAACTCTAAACGCTTATGGAATAAAAAAAATAGTCTGTACCTGCCCACATTGTTTTAACACATTAAGAAATGAATATCCGGAATTAAATGGAAACTACGAAGTAATCCATCATACCCAATTTCTCGAACAATTGATTTCTGAAGGAAAAATAAAAATTAAAGAAGAAGAACATGAACAAATATCTTATCATGATTCTTGTTATCTCGGAAGAGCGAATAATGTATATGAAGCGCCTCGAAATGTCATCAACAAACTACATTCGGAGATCAAAGAAATGAAACGATCACGTAAAAATGGATTGTGCTGTGGTGCCGGAGGTGCACAAATGTTCAAGGAAGATGAACCAGGTCTTAAGAGAATTAACGAAGAAAGAATTGAAGAAGTTATTCTAAACGGAACTACCAAGTTAGTAGCGAATTGCCCTTTTTGCATAACCATGCTTCAAGACGGAATTAAATCGAAGGATCAACAAGATCATATTATGGTGTATGATCTTTCAGAACTAATTCTTGAAAAAAGCGTTTGAGAGATATGTTAGATCTTCTTGCTTTTCCTGATGACTCAAGAATTTGGATTTATGCTTCGGATAAAATAATTCCAGATAAGCAAGTCTCTGAAATTCACAGTTCAATTCAAGAATTTACGAAATCCTGGCAAAGCCATCAACAAGACCTCGCAGCTACTGGAGGAATTCTCCATAATCACTTCATCATATTAGTTGTCAACGAGAATAAGAATTCTCCTGGAGGTTGTTCTATTGACAAGTCCATTCATTATGTTCAATCTTTAGGT
>JBDSHL010000200.1:0-2002 GCA_039918515.1 Saprospiraceae bacterium
AGAGGCAATTCCTTTATTTGATAGAGCAATTGAGCTTAATAAAGACTTTGCTTATTCATATTGTAATAGAGGACTTTCAAAAATAAAATTGGGGCAAATCGTAGAAGGCTTTCAAGACATCAATCGTTCTTTCGAACTTGACCCAAACAATTCTTATGGTTTCCGGACCTTAGGAATTTATTATTTTGACAAAGGAGATTTAAATGATGCATTGCAACTATTTATAAAAGCAAAGGAACTTGATAACACTACTCACATGATAGACGAATTAATTAGCACCACTAAGGATCAAATTGACATAAAGACATCTGGCAACCAAGGTATTTCTTCAAATGAGACTGGACTTTGAAACAATAGGCAGCAAATAGTTATTGACAACGGTTTCGTCAATTGAAAAAAGCCAAGCAAAAGTTCTTATCTTCATCAAAGCCAAGCTGTATTTCTGGACTCGACATTTTAAAATCTTAGATTGGCCTAGGCCTCTGCCTGCGTCGATAGAATTACCATTGTTTGGTGTAGGTAAAACTTGTCAAGCTTTAGCATGAGCCTTCGTCCTTGGAATAACTAGCTAGTGTAATCTTCGTCGTCTAATTACTTTCTCTTTTCCAAACTTAAAGTATATTCTTATAAATCCCTGGTGACTTCAATTCTCCGAAATGATCGACATGAATCTTGAAGTATTGCAAAAGAACTTGCAACAGATTATGACGATCCTCGTAATGTATGTTTAATGTCTTTTCAGAGTTATATTCGTCTTGCATCAACTTGGATAATATTGCGCTTGAATGGGGAATTACAAGGTAAGATTGCAATTCTAGGTAAGGAACGAAACTAGCATTCAACAAATCAAACGAGTTATCAATTATGGAATAATTATTTTGTGCTTTGAAACCAAGGTAATTACAGAATTTAATCATAAATTTTAAATGGAAATTAGCATCTAGTTCCTCTTGATTATCTAGAAGTATCAGACATCTTTTTATAAATTGAAATAATTCTTTATTCAGATATTGATCTTTAAGGCAATGCCTACACAATTCTATCATAAAAGTAGAAATGGCCGACTTGAATATGCTATTTGGAATACTGCTAAATATAAAATCAGGATTGACTTCTTTAATTCTGTGTAAATCTTTCTTCTCTGAGAAATAAGCAACAAACTCTATCAGGTTTCCTATTTGAAGTATTGAACTTAGTCTTGAACTTTTATTGCTAAACACTCCATTCATAAAAAAAGAATGTAGCCCTTTTTCTTCGGTATAAATATCTACAATGAGGCTGCTCTCTTTGAATTTATTAGATCTGAATATGATACCTTTGGAATGTAACATTTGAGCAGAATCGCCTAGGAAATTAATCCTCGTCTGCGCATCTCCGAGTTTAACAATTTCAATTCTCTGCTCATATCTCCCGAAACACTTGAATTCTCTTGTGCTCGACGAATAAGATATGGAATGACATCTTTTACAGGGCCGTATGGAACATACTTGGCCACGTTGAATCCAAGGTTGGCAAGATTAAAGGTAAGGTTATCACTCATTCCCATAAGTTGACAGAAATTAATATGAGGGTGATCTATTGGGATTTTTCTATGGTGAATTAAATCAACTTGTAAATGGTTGCTTTTCCAATTGTGGCTTGCGTTCACCATACTAATTTGGTCAGAGTATTTTAAGACAAAATCAATTGCAGAATCAAAATCGGCATCCGTTGATTCTTTATCTATTTGTATGGGAGATGGATAAGAATTTTCAATTGCGCGTTTTCTTTCTTTTTCCATGTATGCTCCACGTACAATTTTTGCACCAAGTATATAATTTTTTTCCTTCGCTTTTTCAAAACTTTCTTTTAAAAATTGCAATCTATCCTGTCTATACATTTGAAAGGTATTATAGATTATTGGTTTCTCTTTGTTGAATATGGCCATATATTCATGCACCAATTCGTCCAACGGATCTTGAATCCAACTCTCCTCAGCATCTACAAAAATAGAAACTCCAAA
>JBDSHL010000201.1:0-2520 GCA_039918515.1 Saprospiraceae bacterium
GTGTTTATTTGTTGAAAAAGATGCTGGATAGGATGGATTTTGACAGCATACTACAAAAATTAGAGTTGCCATAATCTGGTTCAAATAGAGGATACAACCCCAATCAGTTAGTGAAGCAATTTATTACCAGTGTTTGGTGTGGGGCTAATAAGTTTGAGCATACAGAGCTTACACGTCAAGATGAAGTAATACGACAATTTTGGGGATTTGAACGAATGGCAGGTCATTAATCGTTTCAAAGATTTTTTTCAAAATTTGATCTTAGTAAGAATCAGCAAGTATTTACACCACTGTATCAATGGTTTTATAATCAGCTCCAATTCGATAATTTCACATTGGATGTGGATAGCACCATACATACAAGATATGGGACTCAGGAAGTTGCCAAGAAAGGATATAACCCAAAGAAACCTGGAAGATTATCACATCATCCTTTAATGGCATTTATTGCTGATTGTAAAATGGTAGCTAATTATTGGCAACGTAGCGGAGATGCCTATACATCAAACAATATAGCTTCATTTTTAGATGATACATTTGAAAAATTAGGAAATAAGAAAATTGGATTATTTAGAGCAGATAGTGGTTTTTACGATAAGAAAGTATTTAATTACTTAGAGGAAAAGAGGATAAACTACATCATAGCTGCGGGGATGTATGCACCAATCCAGTATGCCATTACATCCCGTCATAAATGGTTAAAAATGGCCGATGGATTAGAAATTGCAGATTTACAATACAAGAGTTCCGGTTGGCAGGATGAGAAGAGGATGATTGTAATTCGTCAGCATATTATTACAAGACCTAAAGCTACAGGAAGAGTCTTGAGCTTGTTTAAGGATGAAGAAATTTACAAAAGATATCGATATAGTTGCTTTATTACTAACATGAATTTGCCAGCAGAACAGATTTGGACATTATACCGCCAAAGAGCTGATGCAGAGAATAGGATTAAAGAACTCAAATATGATTTTGGCTCATCAAATTTCAATGTGAAAAGTTTTTACGCCACAGAAGCAGCATTAAATTTTGTCATGATAGCCTATAACTTTATTAGTTTATTCAGACAAGTAGTACTAAACACCAAAGTGCATCAACAGATGAAGACCTTGAGGTATAAAGTATTTGCAATTGGTGGATAGGTCATACAGAAAGGCAATCAAAAAATTCTGAAACTTTCATTAGGCAATGAAGCGACGGGAATGGTTTACAGGACTTTGGTTGAGCACTAATAATATTAAAGCTCCATTCCTTATTGATTCCTAATGACAATTCTGGGTTAAAATAAAGATTTCATTTGATTCGCGTAATCGAGAATAGAAGTTCTAATATCGTCCATAGTAGTTTCTAAGCCATTTGGAAATAAAATTTTTCGTGATACATTGATAAGCATCCCGCCATCTTTATTCCTGAGTTTCCGAACCGTTTCTTCTAATTCACCTCCTTGCTCTCCTATTCCAGGAATAAGAAAAAAACTATTCGGAGCTTGTGTCCTAATTTGTTGCATATATTCAGGATTCGTAGCACCAATAACAAACATAATTTGATCGGCGAATTCAGTTGAATTAAATTTCTGGATTACGGATTCAAATAAATATTGTTGATTTTCGATTTTTAATTTCTCAAAGTCGTTGCTTCCTTTGTTACTGGTTAATGCAAGTATCACCGACCATTTGTTGTGATAATTAAGAAAGGGTTCCAAAGAATCAACACCCATATAAGGATGAAGCGTTAGAGCATCAACATTTAATCTTTCAAAATAATATTTGGCGTAATGAGATGAAGTATTTCCAATATCAGCGCGTTTAGCATCTGCAATAACAAAACATTCATTTGGTATGAGCTTAACCAATTCTTCAAGTTGCCTCCAACCTTCTGGTCCTTGACTTTCAAAAAAAGCAATATTGATTTTATAAGCTACTACATGATCAAAACTGTTGTGTACTACATCTGCACAAAAATTCAATAAAGGGCTAGAAGAATTCCTATAGAATGCAGGAATTTTATCGATGTCAGGATCGAGGCCAATACAGAGAAAACTCTTCATTGTATTTATTCGTTCTACTAAATATTCTCGTTTCTTATTCATAGAATAGGTTATGCCTGTTCGACTTTTTTAGTTGGAGCAAGAATAATATTTCTTAGGGCTACTTTTTTATTTATTTTTTCTGCTATCTGTTGGTAAATCAATGGATAAATATCCGATGAATTGCTTTCAAAGACTTTACCAAGATCAGCTCGTTCTCTCAATGCTTCTATAATAGGGATTTGTCCTAGAAAACTGGATTGAGTCAATTTCGAAAGTCGCTCTCCTCCTCCAGAACCAAAAATGTAATATTTTTTATCTGGCATATCTGTTGGCTGAAAATATGCCATGTTCTCAATGACACCCAATATTGGAACTGCAATTTGTTCCATCAAAAACATATTAGAAGCTTTAATGGCATCTATGACAGCAACTTCCTGAGGAGTAGTAACCATAATTACTCCGGTAAGAGGTACTGTTTGAACCAAAGTCAA
>JBDSHL010000202.1:0-7760 GCA_039918515.1 Saprospiraceae bacterium
TTATAATTTACCTACATTGTTTACGAGACTTTTTACTAGGAATCAAAATAATTTCCAATTGATGCGTCATACCTGTTCTGTAAAAATGCCCCAAAGAAAGGATCAGTTGATCCTATACTCACAGTGAACTATATGAAACTACAATAGATACAAATGGAAAATGAATTAGAAATAAAAGCAAACTCATTAAGATGCAGATAAACCAATATCGAGCATACTGACTAAAACAAAAATTTAATAGAATGAGTTCAAAAATTTTCAATCGTCTGCCACCAGTCTATTTCAATTTTATATTTTGAAAAAAATACGGAATTTGAATATCAATGAGTTAATCATCGAAATAAATTTCGATGTACTCGTTCATGGAAGATTCTTAAGTTAAATGGCAAGCACTAATGATTTATCATCATTTTCTTTGTTATTGAACCACCTTTATAGTTTATCTTTAGATAATAACTTCCTTCAGCAATTTGACCTACAAGGAATTCATTATTCTTAATAGATTTCCAAGTGTAAACCAAAGATCCTGAAAGATTATACAATTCCAATGTTTCTAGTTTCAATTTGGAATTACTTGACAAACGGAAGGATTGCGACACTGGATTTGGAACAATGTAAATATCATTTAAATCAAAAGAATTAATTGTTTCAGTTATTAGATTGACCTCATGACAACATGAATCACTCCACCCACAAGCTGTTTTGTAACGATAGCATATGATTCTTTTTTCTATTGTAGTATCCCATTGAACTTCAATATGTGTACTATCCTTTCCTTGATTAGGAGTTAGTATCGTTCCATGTTTAACTGTCCATTCACTTCCATAAATTAAATCTCTAGGTAAACTATCCAACATATAGGTACCCTTTCTTCCTGAGATAATACTCAAATCCCCTATAATACATACTTTCTTTGGAAGAAAATCAAGTTCATCATATTTTTCACAAACAGTGAAAACACATTTTTTGGTCAGGTTATTTAGCTTTCCTTGAATAGAAAGATCAAGACAATATTCATCATTCTTTGGCACAACCATAAAGTCATCATTTCCCAAGGAGATTTTATTAGGATCAGATTTTTTATACCATTTGTATTCAAATCCTACAGTTGAATATCCATTTATGTTACATGTCTTATCAATAGGCAAAGCTTCTAGGATTAATGTTCCCGTATCACAGTATTCTCTAAGTCTAGCTGATGCATTGAAAAATGCTGCATACAAATTATAAGAACTATCACACTTGCTTGGATTTGAACTACTCGGCAATTGAATTTCAATTGCGTCCTGACAGGAAAATACTTTTTGTCCAGTAATTGGATCTATAAAAGTATCATTAGGACAGCCTAAATAATAGGCTATCCCTATATCTTTTTTTTCCTCGATTATAAATTTTATTATAGAATCCATTTCACAACAAATTGACTTAAGGCGAACTTTATATTCGCCTACAGAATCTATTAGCAATCCATGCCAATTATAAGGTAGTTTGTCTCTACAAAGAGTTCTTTGTTCTCCTCTCCCTACAAGCACTTGATCCTTTTTTACATTAATTGTAATACACTTAGGACCTTCCTGATCGCATATTGAACCTGATTTTGGATTTCCAATAATAGCCGTTACACACAATACAAAATTACCTTCATTAGGAAAATCTAATTTAATCGTATCACTATATTGGTCATATTCATGTCCATCTAATGTCCATTGGTACGCTGGCTTGCAGTAACTTGAACCACCAACCCTTGCCATATAAATCACATTACAGGCACCTTTGCATAACTTAGTTGGACCTATAATATTCAAAAGCGGTGGCAATATAGGTGGTCCTCCTCCTGATGTAGTTAATGTAAAGTTGCAAACATCACCATTACATCCATCTACGAATAAATAATAAGTCTTACAAGGCTCTAGTGTACCACAAGCCATTTTAGTTCCTGGACCTGTACAACTTGGATCACAGAAAATGGATTCCACACAATCACAATCTCCCCAAACTCCTAATTGAACTCCAGTTCCATTGACAGAGCAATTCGAAAAGGTAATGGTTATACAAATATTTCCTCCATTGGTTACGAAAGCCCACCAACTTGTAAGGTGTGTAACTCCTCCATTAGGACACAAAGGAGTACAACCTGTTGGATTAGAATAATCGGGATTGCTACAAGTATAACCATTCACCTCATCTAGAGAACAAAGGACATTGGCATCTTCACAATTATCTGCTGAAGGAGGGGTGCATGGCGTATTGGCTTTTGAACTAATGATTATACTAAAGTATATACACAAAATAAGGATGTTACATTTTTTCATATTAAAGAATTTGTTAACCAATAAAATATCTTTTATTAAAATGAATAATTCAAAATTTAATTATCTTTAGAATAAGAGCCATTTACATGCAATTGTGATGCCTGAAAAACTTAAATTTCCTATAAATTATCATTTAGTAAAAGATAAAGGGCGAATAACTTCACTAAACGTGTTAATAACTCAAACACCTCTAATACATAAGTATTACTATTATTTAATGGTTACTATTTTTTAATCAAAATGAGGGAATGAATAGTATTATTGCTTTTAATTTTTATGATATAGGATGAAGGGATTAACTTACTCACATCAATAGTTTCATTTCCTCCATATTCGAGGGATATAAGCATTTCTCCTATCATGTTATAAATTTCAACATGACTTTTTTCTTCAATTCCAGAAATATTAAAATAGTCAATACAAGGATTTGGAAAAATATTTATGCCATTTGTTTTTATATCATTATTATTCGTATTGAGATCATGCTCCGCAGCTCCAATAACTGGTATTTTTTTATAAAATTTGTTATAAAAATCTAAGGTGTAGTTATTGTACTTTAATCCATTTGCAATTGCTGGTGAATTACTTTTTAGTTTGATATTACCATTTGCTACATCTTCTAATAAAGGATCCAATCCATAAATTCCATTTTTTTCTACAACAGGTAGAATAGGTCCTCTCCAATTTGTAGTTAATGAACTAAACCACAAATTATTGTTGATCTTAAAAGTTCCTTCAGAAGTATAGGGTCCGATATTTATGGTAGGATTTATACTCTTTGCAAAAATTATATTATTGCTAAAAGTGTTATTTGCACAACTCAAATAAAAACTTGTATCTGAACTTTCCTGAAGTATCCTAAAAATCCATTTCAACGGATTATAAAAAGTATTATTTGATACCTGAACATTCCTACATCCTACAAAACCAATAGGCGCTTCAGATCCTTCAAAGAAATTTGAATTAACAAGGATGTCTTTCGCTTCATAATTTACACCTAATGGCCTAAAATAAAGTTGCCCAGTACTTCCTCCAAGATTCAATGTTCTTGATCCTCCATTGATAAAACTATTTCTTTCGATATGCAGATCTTTGCATCCACCCTTCGCCTGAATACTATTGGAACCCTGATTTCGAAAACTCAAATTATGAATCCAGCCCGCATGACAACCAACCATATCTATTCCACTTCCACCTTCAGAACCATTATTAAATTCACAATCTCTTACTTCAAAAGAATCTAATCCGCTTAACTTCAACATATCATTGTTACCCGTTGCATTCAATCCCAGGAATTTAATATGACCAACCAATACATGTTTGGCAGGTGTAATATAAGTTCCACCATCGTCAATATTAATTCCGTTGACACTTTGTCCCCTGATACTGAAGTCTTGTATATTGACAAATTCTATTTCAGCAAATTGAAACGCCTGGCTTCCTTCAATAATAACTTTGTCAACGTCTGTCCCTTTAACGGTAATTCTTGCAATCGATGTTCCTTTAAGATTTTCAATATAATAATCACCAGAATAAACTGCAGGATACATTAAGACCGTATCTCCTGGCTTAGCTTGTAAGATTGCGAGTTGAGGATTTGAAAAAGTTTTACCTGGTCCTACTTCTAAAACTCGTTGAGCAGTTAAACCATTTGAAATACCAAGAAATAAGTTGGTGTAAAAACTGATTTGAAAAAATAGTTTGACCATACTATAATAACTATTACATTCTGAATAAAGGTCGATCCGCATTCCAAATTCCAAATGGAATCATTAGTAAAATAATAATCAATGCAATGAGATAATAAGTAAAAGCTGTCTTGAATCTCGCATGATCGGTTGATTGTTTTTTGGATTTAATACTTCCTACTTGAGTAATTACAACAGCAACAAGCATTCCAAAAAGATGTTCCATTGACCAGAATCTCGTCTCTGACATTTTCATAGAAGCACCAAAGTCACTAAGAATTCCCTTCATCATGGGTGATATAAAATACAATATTAAACCAATGACTGCCTGTAAATGCAAACATGCGATAAGAATGGTATTCCATTTTTTATCTTCAGAAGTGTAGGCACGATTAGATTTAAATCCAGTATATGATTTTACAATTACCAATATGAAACAAATTAGAAGTATCCACCTCAACCATGAATGAGAGTTCAATAAAAACTCGTACATATTTATTTATTTTATGATTACATTAATCTTAAAAAAAAATTATCGCATTAAAGTAACATCTCCTAATTTCCATTTGGCTTCTTGATTCAGAGCCTGGTATTGAATAATATAAGTGTACACTCCAGGCATTAGATCTTGACCTTTAAATCTTCCATCCCAACCAAATTTTTCACCTAAGGCACCATTCAATCTTTCATAAACTAAGGCACCCCATCTGTCAAAAACTCTGTATATATTGATTTTTGTTTTGTCTAAAAATTTAAATTCTGGAATAACCGCATCATTCACACCATCTGAGTTCGGTGAGAAAACATTGGGAACAAAAATATCTGCTTCATTAACTTTGACTCTAATGGTAATATCATCCTTTACAATACATCCATTTGCATCTTCAAGAATCAACATATAAGTTACATCTCCATCAGGTGTAGAAGTTGGATTCAAACAATCTGGGCAACTTAAAAATACGAAGGGATCCCAAGTGATTTTACTAGGGACAAAATTCTGTATTGAATTTAGGATTACTGAAGCTCCTTGAAATATTGTTGTATCTGCCGGTAAGGATAAAGTCAGAGTTTGTGATGCATCCACACTAAAATTAAATGTAGTATCACAGCCGTTGGCATCCGTAACTTTGATATTGTGTATCCCTTCTGATAAATTGTTAAAACTTTGATTGGCAGAATATGGCACCGGCGTCTTTTTATCAATGGAAACAGTTATATTAGTTCCACCACCAGCATTGATGTTATTGATCGTTACGCTTCCTGAATTGGCTACATTGCATTTTAAATCCTCTTTTGAAAAATCAGTAATGATAGGAGGTGCAATGCTAACGGTCACATCAATGATTGAATCACAACCTTGAGCTGCTGATCTACTTATTCTTACCATTCCGCGAGGATTAGATTCTGAGAATATTGTTCCACCAATATTAATGGTTGAATTTCTGCAAATGACCGGATTAACCGCAACCGTCTTTTCTTTAATAAAAGTAACATTAACCATAATAAATGTATCGCACCCAAAGGAAGAACTAAATGGCGCCTTTAAATTTCCTGAAGGTTTACTTTCATCAAACAATGTTCCATAAATATTTACAGTGGAACCTGCACAAGCAAAAGTATCAAATGAGCCAATGGCATCAGGTCGAATGGATAAAACTACTTGGATGGTAGAATCACAACCATTGGAAGCACCATTTATTTTTACGACAGATCCCATTGTTCTTCCTGCATGAAATTTATCGCCCAACACATCTACCGTATCTTTTCTGCAAATCGTTAAATTAAAAATACCCATACTATTGGGAATATTCCTAACCGAAATAAAAACTAAACTATCGCACTTCAAATAGGATCCTCCTATTAATACTAAAGTATCTAGAGGTTTTCTAGAACTTATATATTTACCAGTACCTACAATTACGCCTGGAACAAACACACTATCACCAACACAAACATCAAATGATTTACTAGATACTGGATTTGAAAAAGTTAAATCTACATTCACAATACTATCACATCCTGTAGCTGAACCCAGTGGAAATTTATGAGAACCCTTAGGTTTGTTTTTATCAAAAATTTCATTGCCAACCGTTATACTGCCGTTGGGGCAAAGTGTAGTTATAATATTATTTTCTGCAAAATTTTTAATAGTCAAATCAACATCAATAGTGCTATCACATCCAAAAACGGATCCATTACTTATTGTTGCTGTTCCTTTAGGATTGTTTTTATCAAATGTCACTCCACCAACAGTTACTGATGAATTAGAACAAATCGTCGACTGAAATATTGAATAACCGCGTTCCGTTCCTATTAAGACAATAGTGCTATCACATCCCACCGTTGTTTTATCCTGAATAGAATCAATTGGATTATTCTTATTAATAGTTTTTCCTCCAATGGTTATGGATTGGTTATAACAGTAATTGATATTTCGAACATCTCTAACCGCATTTTTAATCTGGAGATCAATTATAAAAATGGAATCGCATATACTTACTCCATCTCCGGCTATGAATATTGAATCATTTGGATTTGCAGCGCCATAGTTTTTTCCTCGAAATGTAATGGAAGAATTAGCACATAATGCAGGATTAATGATATCTTTCTTAGGAGCGAGACATCTGTAGCAGGGCGAAAATTCAGAATAAATATTGTAGCCTGTCCCTAATTTATATTGATAAGCACTTAGACTGTGTTTGTTGGGATAATTGACATTGAGCACCCATGAACCTAGTGCATTGGCTTGACTAACTCCAAGTAGGAATCCTCCTTGACAATTTGTATTCGCTTTGATACAATTGGTATTGGGATTAGCATAAACGGCTACGAACATATTGGGATCTGCACTACCAATGATTTGATTTTTATTGACAGAAATAATAGTAGGAGTATTTGGCTTTGGCGATTTCGTATTGTCTAAGGAAACGACTTGATTGGCAATACAAAACATCGTATTGTTATTATAGGATGCCAGATTAATTGCTGGATCTAATATATTTATATAAAAATTATCATATTGTGAAACATCATTATTATCCAAATTAAAAGAATAGGCACCAGAGGCATTAACACGAACAAAAGTGCTTCCATTGCGTGCATAATTTTTGCGAATTCCTATTGTAGCAGCTGAATTACCTGCAATTTCAATATCTGTTAATACACCATTGTAAAATCTATTATTGGTAATTTCAGTTAGTCCCGTTAAATCAGTCGCAAAAACTGATTTATCATTTAAATTAAAGAAATAATTGGAATCGACTTTATATCCATTTCCGCCACTTAATAAAATTGCATTTAATGGATCTAAAAAATTTAATGCTTTTAAAGTATCTAAAGCACCAAATAAGTTTTTTGATATTAATCCATTTCCTCCACGGGCATCAATGGCATCAACCTTAGTGAGAAAAATATTATTTACTAAATTAAAGGGTTTTACACCTTGAGTAGATTCAATTCGTATAGATCCCTCGGTAGAATAAATATTTTTTGATAAATCAATTCCAAAAGAATTAGAATCGAATAATAAATTAGAAGCATTAACAATATCAATTGATTTTTTATTTATTCCAGCTACAATAAAATTATCTTCAAAAAATGAATTTGAACTGATCCTTGTATCTGTAGCATCTTTAACTGCAGTACCTATCTGAAGAATATGATCATTGTTACTATTGTATAGCATTTTAGTAAAACTCAGTCCATGAATTGTTGTAAAGTTTCCATTAATTTGCAAGAATGGAATTCCAACAAAATCTCT
>JBDSHL010000203.1:0-8096 GCA_039918515.1 Saprospiraceae bacterium
CAAAAAATAATTGTCTCAAATTAAAATACAATAATCCTCTTTTTGTAATTTATGACCAATCGTATTATATCATTATAGGACTCACTTCCACCCTTTACTTGATTGACTTTCAAATATGAATCATAAATATAATTTCTAAGACTTGGAAATAAATATGGGTATTGATCATGTGTCATTCGGATATTCTTGACATCTAATAAAATATCTGGATTCAAATTCTCTTTAACTTCATTCCATATCAAAGAATCTTTTGTATCAAGTTGATTAACCAGATACTTCCAATAGCTTAACTCACCTGAATATTTTATCCATTTATTATCACTTCGCTGGCATGACATATAAGCAATAAAATTACACTCTCCTTCATCGGTCCAACCCATACCGTGGGCAAGTTCGTGCGCCATAGTAAAAGGCCATTCTAATGGATGTAATCCAGCATCTATCTGACTTTCTCCGGCAAATGGCCAATAAATTCCAGCTGTAGACCATATCAACAGCGAACCATTTGGCCGCAGTAATCTACACTTCACTTTCGGATAAGAATCTAAATTATTTCTTTCTAAAAAATCACAAACTAATTTACTCAGATTAGAGTTCAAGTCAGAAACATTAGTAGTAATTTCATTGAAACAAAATTGATTTCTTGTCACAGAAATTTCATTACTGATGGTTCGCAATTCTTCAATAAATTCATTGGAAGAAATATTCCCATTTAGCTGCATTCGATCACTGATTAAACTTCGGAAATAATTAAATCCCCAAAAAAGATAGAAATAAGATAAGTGTGCGAGTATGATTAGTAAAAAACTAAATATTCCACTACGAAGCTTTATTTTTCTTCTTAATACCTTCTTAATTAAAAATATAAATACACAAGAAAGAACAAACAGCCAAGCATAAATCAAAGGAAAAGGACTTGAATCAGAAAGAAGAGACCATACTCTCCTATAATTCAAATATATTATGTTGAAATATATCTGCTCCGCAAAGCCCTCTCTAAGTGTTACACAACCCAACATAATGAGACCAATAAAGATCAAACCTATGTTAAAGGTGTCTAATAAATTAATTCTAATGGACCGATTAATAATGAATGTGATTTTTGAAATAATTGAAATCTTGCTGAACCTTTAGGCAATATTAGATGTTTTTAAGTCTCAAAAATAATTCTAATATGTCATTTGAATTCACAGATCTTAATTTTCAAGAAACTGCTTTAGCAGATGGGACTGTTTCAGTCGTAGATTTTTGGGCTGAATGGTGTGGACCTTGTCGCCTTGTAACACCAATAATTGAAGAATTGTCAAAAGAATACGAAGGAAAAGTAAAGATAGGCAAACTTAATGTTGACCACAACCCTCAAGTTTCCATGCAATTTGGGGTTCGATCCATTCCTACCATTCTTTTTCTTAAAAATGGAGCAATCGTAGATAAACACGTTGGAACTGCTACAAAAGCAACCTTGAAGCTAAAAATTGATGCCCTTATCTAACTTTTATGAAATTATAATACTATGCTCTTTACGCTTATCTTTGATTTGATTAGAGTTAAGACAATTTCTGTAGTTTATGAGCTTCTTTGACCAATTTCCTGTTCAGGCATTTAATAACCTTGAATTACTTGCGCAACAAGTAGTTGAAGGCTTTATCATAGGACAGCATAAAAGTCCTTTCCATGGATTTAGTGTTGAATTTGCTGAACACAGAATTTATAATTCAGGAGAAAGCACCCGTAATATCGATTGGAAAGTTTATGCGCGCACCGATAAGTTATTTTCTAAAAAATATGAAGAAGAAACCAACTTGAGATGTCAAATCGTAATTGACATATCATCTTCAATGTATTTTCCAGAAGAAAAACTTAATTCTGGGAACGTTTTAAATAAACTAAAATTTGCTGCTATTGGTGCTGCCTGTATAATGAACATTCTGAAAAAACAAAGGGATGCATTTGGATTAAGTCTATTTCATAGTACGGTTGAACTTAGCACTCAAGCCAAATCTTCCACTACTCATTATCAATACCTTCTGAGTCAACTTGAAAAATGGATAAATACCAACACACTTAATAGAACTTCTAATCCCGCTCAAGCTTTACATCAGATTGCGGAAGAAATTCACAAAAGATCCTTGGTTATTATCTTTAGTGATATGTTTGATAATTCTGATAATCTCGACGAAATCTTTAGTGCCTTACAACATCTTAAGCACAGAAAACATGAAGTTGTACTCTTCCATGTTCTTGACAAAAAACTTGAAATGGAATTTGAATTTGGCAATCACCCATATCAGTTTATCGATATGGAAACAGGTGAGAAATTAAGAATGCAAACTCAACAAATCAGAACTAGCTATGTTGAAAAAATTCAAAAACTTCAACAAGAAATTGAATCCAGATGTATTCAGAATAGAATTCAATATCTTCAGACTGATATCAATAAAGGATATGATTATGCCCTTCAACTTTTCCTCTTGAAACGAAGAAAAATGAATTAAATTACAAACTTAATAATGACTAAAATTACAATTTCTAAATATTCTACGGACGCACCTAAATCTTCTAATAAAGAGGAAATTAAAAAGCAGACCATTAAAATGGTTCAACAAATTGGTGATTTGTCAAAAATCATTATGGCCGAAAAGAAACACAGTGTTCTTATAATTCTTCAAGGCATGGATGGGAGTGGTAAAGATGGAATTGCCAAAAATGTATTTGCTTTATGCCCCGCAACTACACTAGATACCTATTCATTTAAAAAACCAACTGAAGTGGAATTCGCCCACGATTTTCTTTGGAGAGTTCATAATGTTTGTCCAGCGAAGGGAAATCTTAAAATATTTATTCGCTCACATTATGAAGACATTCTAATTCAAGCAGTTCATAAATGGATTACTCCAGATCGAATAAGAGAAAGAATGGATGCCATTAATAATTTTGAACATCTTCTTGCCTTTGACAACAATACAACGATTATTAAATTCTTTTTGAATATTTCGCATAAGAGACAATTAGAAAAGTTAACTGAGAGAAAAGTTAACCCAGCTAAGCAATGGAAATTCAATGAACAGGACTTTGTAGAGAGCAAGTTTTGGGACTCATATATGAAATGCTATGAATATGCCATCAATAACAGTAATATTCCATGGCATATTATTCCATGTGATCAATCTTGGTACAGGGATTTTATGGTCGCCGGTATCGTTCTTGAAAAATTGAAAAGCTTAAAATCAAAATTACCAACATTGAAAGATGCCTGACAAAATGCGTGTTGATAAATGGCTTTGGGTAGTGCGAATATTTAAGTCAAGAACTCAAGCAACAGAAGCATGTAAAAAATCTAAGGTATCTATTAATGAAAATACAATTAAACCTTCAACCCTCATTGAAGTTGGTCAAATAATTGATTTATACAAGGAAAGATTTAATCTTAAATTCAAGGTAACTAAATTAATCCCGAATAGAGTGTCCGCCGTTCTGGCTTCTGAATGTTACATTAATCTTACTCCTATAGAAGAGCTAAACAAATTCTCTGAATGGCAGAATTCAGCATTTCACTCTGCCAGTTCATATCAGACTGAATCCAGACCAACCAAGAAAGAAAGAAGAGATATGGAAGATTTTTTAAAGGAAATTTGAAATTGAATCCATATTTTTCAGTCAACTTATAAGTCATCAAATTCGTAAATGGGATCTAATTTTGAATTTGCATCCATTTCAAAAATAGGTTTTATCAATCCGTCTTTTAAGCCATATACCCATCCATGAAGACTGGGTCTTTGTTCTTCTTGCCAAGCTTTTTGCACAATTGAAGTTTTGGCAAGATTGTTAACTTGTTCTCGTACATTATATTCAACTAATTTATCACACTTCAATTCCTCATCATCTATTGCTTCGAGATCTTCCCGATGAATTCGATAGACGTCCTTGATATTTCGTATCCATTTATTAATTATTCCAAAATTATGATTTGTCAATGCAGCTCTAACTCCACCACATCCATAATGACCACACACAATAATATGCTTAACTTTTAAGATGCGCACAGCGTAATCTAATACCGTAAGCAGATTCAAATCAGTATTTACCACCATATTGGCAACATTCCTATGAACAAAAATCTCCCCAGGTTGAGTTCCAGTTATTTCATTTGCTGGCACCCTACTATCGCTACATCCTATCCAGAGAAATTCTGGATTCTGAATTTCTGATAGGTTATTGAAATAGTCAGGATTTTCCTTTATTTTATTCTCTGACCACAACTTATTTTCTAGAAGCAATCTTTCGTATGAATACATAATGGACAAAAGTAAATGAACTTAACCAATTTAGGATGGTAAAAACTAAATGAAATTATAATATTAAGTTTTGCTTAATTTTTCAACAAGAAATAACTTATTACATAGACATGTACCTTATAGTTTTTCTTATCATAGACTTTTTTAACTTCTGGAATAACAATTTTGTTACTTTTGACCCAGTGATCAATCATTCTAAATACAGTTTTAATTTGTTGCTTATTAAGGGGGTTTAGCTCAGCTGGCTAGAGCGCTTGCATGGCATGCAAGAGGTCGTCGGTTCGACTCCGATAACCTCCACTTTTTTATTTAATGACTAGAGGGTGGCGCGAACCGCGCCAAGGTCGTCCAGCTTGTTTACTGCGGGATAACCTCCACTTTTTTATTTAATGACTAGAGCGTGGCGCGAAACGCGCCAAAGTCGCCTTGAATACTTACCTCCACTTTTTTGTTCATTTACTAGAGCGTGGCGCGAAGCGCGCGAAGGTCGCCCTGAATGCTTACCTCCACTTTTTGTTCATTTGCTAGAGCGTGGAGCGAAGCGCGCCAAAGAGTTTCTGTGTCTTTGTCGCGTCGGCTGTGCTTTGCGTTTTTATTTTTTAAAGCGTTGAATAAAAGATATTAAAGGATGCTGGGCTCCATAAAATTTTTAAAAAGCAAATAAAGAAACACCATTAGTATAAAAAAAAGAGCCCAAGCAATCATGCTCGGGCTCCATAGTATTAGATCTTTTGTAGAGCTTTATAAGCTTTTCTTAAAGTTGAAGGTCAGTTTACCCTTATTTAAGCAACCACATTCATCATTCAGAATATCATTGGTTAAAATTTTAATCACTACATAGGTTTCAGAGCCTCTTAATTTTGCAATGTAAACATCATTATTCGAAGGAGCAGAAACATTGGATTTGGGAGTACCAGATGTGTAAAAACTTTTTGCATCATTGATGGTCCCATTATTAAAATCAAAACCAATGGCTTTAACAAACATGGTATTGTTATTGGACACCCAACCACCTGTAAAAACACCTACAGCATCATTGTTGACTATGTCTTTATCGTTGTCAGAATCGGTAACAAGCTTTTCCTCATTTTTTATAAGGTCATACGCTCCGGATTTGGTTCCCAAAATATGATAGAATTTGCCAAATAATTCAACATCAAATCCTGAGATTGATTTAACATTGATGGATTTGGTTTCAATATTGTCCTTTTTGTCTGTCACAGATATGGTATAAGTTTCAGAACCAACATCACCTAAGGTATAGTTTCTAGAGAAACTAAAACTTGTAGGTTGTGATGCAAGTAAGGTATCAAATTTGACGATCTCTGCGGAAGTGGCTGACTTAAATTTTACAACAACTCGTTTAAGACCATTGTCGCTGGTTACATTAAAAGCCAAGTTAATGTTCGTATGTGCTATCTGAGGATTGCCATCAATGGGAGAAATAACTGTAATTGAAGTCGTAGGATTTACATTTGGATCATCTTTTTCGCAACCATTAAAAATAAAAGCTAAAGAAATTGACACCATTAAAATTCTTAATATTTTCATTTTATAAATTTATGATTTAAACTTTAGCAAAAGTAATGAGCTTATTAAGGTGGTGTTTTACATAAATTCATTAATAAGTTGCAAAATTCACAGTTTATTGATAAGTTTCTGCCCCCCGTTAAGCCGTAGCCTCATGCTAAAGCTTGATAAATGTGCCTACGTTTGAGCGATTTCAAATTTCTAATTTGAACTTTCAGGATCGAATCAAAGATACGATATCTATCTCTAATAAATAATCCATTCCGCAAAACTTCCTTTGGAGGTTATACATCCAGTCTTTCTCTTTTTTAACCCTTTATACTTAAAACAATAATTCACGCTTTATTGATTATCTCTTTTCTAAACTTTCCTTGTAATCTATCTACTCGATGTTCTACCAGAAAGCTAAGCAAAAATGTTCATCATTTCTCAATGATATGATATCCTATATTCATCGTAATTCAAAATTAATTAAAAATACTTATTTATTTGGAGTGCCATTATAGATTGATTTCCTTAGTTAACTCTTGTCTGACTCACTGTCTTAGGTTGGAAACCTAATTTCACTCGAACGAAGGCACAACCTACGCTTAACGAAGGTTTACATGTTTTTCCTAATTTTAATTTCGGTTGGCCTCTTTGCGTAATAGGATTTAAGCTGTAATCTTTATCTTAAAATTAATTACCTATTTACAATTTATTTCATAAAAATAACCTGCTAAAATAGGACCAAAAAAAATAATTGTGATCGCTAATCCAAAGTATACAATTGTTAACACTCTTGAAGCAATAACACTATTATTTAATAGTGGCTTCACTTTTATTATTTGATTTGAATAATTTCCCTTAACAAAATAATATCGAAAACCTAAATAAATTACGAAAGCTAATGAGAATAAAAAAATAGTTTTAAATCTATAACAAATAAACATTTATAAAATTGACACTAGTAAATATAGAGAAATAAATGAAAAAGCAATCCCAACCCCCCAAATAGCTGTGAAATGTGGATTTTCTTCTTTCATGAATTTAGCATAAAGCGTGTATGTTTGATAATAAATTATGTCAAATATTCGCATATTTTATTTATTTGTTGATAATAAACCATCAACGTTTGAGCGATTTCAAATTTCTAATTTGACTATTAATAACATGTCAAAGATACATAATATTGATCTCCTATAAAATATTTGTTCCATAATAATTCCGTGTGAAATCCTGAATACAATCTAGCTCGTTCCCTTCTGTTTCCCTTGGAGAAAGATATTTAAATTATATTTAAATTGCAAAGTAAAGGCAAAACGAAGTGGCGAAGTCCACAGAAACTATATTACGGAACTCATTTTCATACAGTCTCTTTCAATTTATTCATCGCCTCTTTTGAAACCGATTTGCTTTCTTGGTGGATTGGGTTGTTCTAATAATTGTTTTAAGGCACTAAAGATTAATTCTATGTCTTTACTATTTCTATTTACATGTTTTTCCAATTGCTCAAGCTTTAATAAGATGTCTTTATTGGATAGCAATATTTGTCGTAGTTTTGTAAATATTCTTATGATTTGAATATTCACTTTTATTGCCGTATCACTACTCAAAACACTTGATAGCATCGCTACTCCTTGTTCTGTAAATGCCCTTGGAGCATATCTTCTTCCTCCCCAACTTGAGGTAACAATTTGTGACCTCAAGATTTTAAACTCATCTTCCGTTAATACAAACATAAAATCCTCTGGAAATCGTGTAGCATTTCTTTTAACTGCTTGATTAAAGGTCTTAGTTTCAACTCCATATAATTCAGCTAAATCTGAGTCGAGCATAATTTTTTCCCCTCTAATCATAAATATTTTCTTTAGTATGGCTTCTTCCGCTTTTGCTACCTTGCTTTTCATCTCACAAATTTATATTATTTTTTATTGAAGGGGATAAAATCTCTCCATACACGCTTTCAATTCTTCTAATCCTGACAGCTTGTACTCTTTAATACTTCCACTTCCCCGTTAAGCGTAGACTCATGCTAAAGCTTGATAAATGTGCCTACGCTTCAGCGATTTCTAATTTCTAATTTGACTATTAACAACATGCCAAAGATACATAATATTGATCTCCTATAAAATATTTGTTCCAGAATAATTCCATATAAAATCCTGAATACAATCTAGCTCGTTCACTTCTGTTTTCAATGGAGAAAGATATTTAAATTTTATTTAAATTGCAAAGTAAATGCTCAACGAAGTGGCGAAGTCCACACAAAACTATCTTACGGAACTCATT
>JBDSHL010000204.1:0-2433 GCA_039918515.1 Saprospiraceae bacterium
TTCTTCTTAAAACCATAGACGGCGGTGATAGTTGGAATCCTGTAAGCCAATTTCCATTCGAGGCTCCGGCAAATTGGATTCGAAGTATTAAATTTGTCAATAATAATGTGGGTTTTGCTTGTGCAGATATTGGGAGAATTTATAAAACCGAAGATGGGGGAGATACTTGGGTTCGACTTAATTCACCAACTCAAGAAGCCTTGTTTGATGTTGATTTCATCGATGAAAAAAACGGAATGATCTGTGGCTTCACCGGAACCATATTGCAAACCATTGACGGAGGCGAACATTGGCAGAAAATTCAAAGTCCATTGGGTCTTGAAAATTTATATTCTATTGATTACGTCAACGCTAATGAAGCGTATATCTGTACTCACTTTGGCAAGATATTGAAATTGGAAAAGATCAATAATTTAGCAGAATGGTCTTTGTCAGAAGTTAAGATATTTCCAAACCCTGTTCAGGACAATCTCCATCTCGAATTAGAGGAGAAAATTACCAGTGAAATTAAATATTTAAGTTTGGAAAATGTACAAGGTCAAGTCCTATTTCATTCTCCTGTCGACGAAGGAAAAATCAATATTTGCTTGTCTAATCTTTCTTCAGGAATCTATTTATTGAAGTTTTTTAATGATGAGAATATTTTGATGATTTCAAAAAAAATGATCAAACAATAAACAATTATATTATAACTATTAAAATCAACAATTATGGAAACGAAAACAAATTGGTTAGCGCTCTTAGTATCAGTTATTGTAGGAAATCTTCTCGGCTACCTTTGGTATGGAAAGTTATTTCAGAATCTATGGATGGCGGGAAATGGAATCACAGCAGAAGGAGACAAAATGTTTAAGAACGGCATTGAAATGTCAATGAGCAGTCTTCCAATGATCGTAAACACGGTTACTATGTTTGTCTATGCTTATTTAATGAACTGGTTGGTCAATAAGACGGGTTCTTGGAATCTTCAAGCCGGTCTTACTTTAGGAGCGGTGATTGGTATAATTCATTTCTTTGGAATTTATACAGGAAATAGATTTGCCGGCAATCCTACTAGCCTCTCAATGGTTGATGGATCTTTTACACTTCTGCTTTTTGTGATTATGGGTGGAATTATTGGAGCTTGGAGAGCTAAATAATTGATCACTGAATTAATATAGAAAAATTTAAGCCCTCTTTATGACACTAAAAAATTGGAATAGGGAGGGCTTTTCATTGAATATCTTAAAGAAGTTATCCTTAAACTAAAATGTTTATTATTTACAACCCATATCTTGTCTAGACTGGAGGTCATTATTCGGAAAACAAAATCCTGACATGATAAATCCAGGTTTGTATCTAACTAAATTATCATCATGTAATCCATTTTCTAAAAATGCCAATAAATCTTCTTTCTCTGTATTTGTTAGATTGCGTGGTTTGAATAGAGGGTCTATTCTGTCACTTGGCACATTTGGATTCTCTGGAATAGCTAGGTTGAAATATTCAATTACGTCTTTGAGGGATTCTTTACTTCCTCCGTGGAAATAGAATCCAACATCTTTTAAATTGTATAATTGAGGAACTTTAAATTTATATAGGTCTTGATCCCTTAGCGTAAATCCTCCTCGTCCTTTATTTCTCAAATCTTTTGCATCTGTTCTAAACACTGACTTTCCACCTCCAATTTGAAATAAATTATAGACACCAATGGCAGCGAATTTTTGATTATTAAAGGAAGGACTATTGTGACAATTAATGCATCCTGCTTTACCAAAAAATAATTCTCCGCCTTTTTTTTGTTGAACAGTCATTGCATTTTTATCACCTTTGAGCCATTTCTGAAAAGGTGCCTCATTCGTAAGAATTGTTCTAAAATAAGCAGCAATTGCATTGCTTGCCATTTGAGGAGTATATCTTTCTGAGACAGGAATATCACCAAATGCTTCATCAAACATCTTCTTTAATCCCAGCTTCGTCATTAATTCCTCAGTGACTACCTGTCTATGAACAAATAGAGCCCTAGTGTTATTTGCCTCCAATCCCTCGAATCCTTTTTTATTAATATTTGTTAAGGAATCAGCTACTCCCCAAGCAGATTCTGTTCCTACATTCATACCATTGGCTCCAAATGCACCACTCCATAAGGCATTTCTAACAAAGGTTAAATTAATTACAGGAAGTGGTCTAGCTCCTTGGGCATCTACTTCAGAACCATCGTAACTAATATTTTTATAACGACCTTCACCTTGAACACCAAATCCAACACCTCCATCGGCAATTCCCTGAAATCGGCCAGCCGTAAATCCCTTTTCAGGTACATGGCAAGAGCTACAAGAATAAGTATTCAACGAAACGCTCTTTTTTGAGGCTTGAGCAAGACCTGTCTCAAAAAACAATAACTTACCTAAAGCTACTTTTTGAGCAGTAACGGGATTCTTTCGATCTTGGTTA
>JBDSHL010000205.1:0-2002 GCA_039918515.1 Saprospiraceae bacterium
CAGCAAGGTTATTGGTATTAAGAGCTGCCTATTTGAAAGATAAGAATTATGATTTTGGTGTAGCGGCAAGTATGGCCAAACTATTTGCTTCAGATGTGGCGATGAAGCACACTGTCGAAGCAGTTCAGATTCTAGGCGGTTATGGGTTTGTAAAAGAGTATCATGTGGAGCGATTAATGCGGGATGCGAAGATAACACAGATTTATGAGGGAACTTCTGAAGTACAAAGAATGGTTATATCTAGAGCTATTCTTCAAGGCCAATTGTATCAGCCGATGTGGATTAGCTAGATTATTATGATAGAACAAGCTATTCGGGTTGGAACATTTGCCAACATACCTTTAAGAATTCATTGGACATTTGTCTTTATTATTATTTATATCATTGGAACAGGATTAAATGATGGCAATTCATATAGCGAAATAATTATTCAGGTTTGTTTCACTTTATCCATGTTCGTTTGTGTAGTATTGCATGAATTTGGACACGCATTAACTGCCAAAAGGTATGGTATAAAAACGGAAGACATCATTTTACTTCCTATTGGAGGAGTAGCAAGACTGGAGCGCTTTCCAGAAAAAGCACAACAAGAATTGATTATTGCTATTATGGGACCATTGGTCAATCTGGTCATTGCAATGACTCTTTTCATAGGGCTTTTTATTTATCATGGTGAACATTTCGCTGAATTATTTGATCCTTCTACCTTTCTTAATTTGTCATGGGTAGGATTTCTTCCATTGCTCCTTATTGCTAATATATTATTGATGGTATTCAACATGATTCCGGCTTTCCCAATGGATGGAGGACGTGTTCTAAGAGCATTAATTTCAATGAAGACCAATCGATTGGTAGCTACCAAATGGGCGACTAGAATAGGTCAGTTTATTTGTTTTATTTTTATTGGCTTGGGGTACTATTATAATGCTTGGACCACTGTCTTTATTGGAATATTTATTTTTTTTAGTGCAAATAGTGAATACAAACATGTCGTGAAAGAATTTGCTTTAAAAAATAAAACCATCGGTCAATTTCTAAGAAACATTTCTAATTGCTTCACGGACTATCAAAAATTGTCGGATGTAAAGGAAATTGTGATTCAATCCGGAATAAACAACTTTCCTGTCATCGATATTACGGGTCAATATATTGGATCTGTAAATGCATCAGAAATATTTAAAAAAATAAAAAGCAATACTTCTTTAACTATAAAGGATGTAATGAATGATGAAGTAATTACTTTAGATAAAAATGAATCCTTAACCATGGGTGTTCATTACTTGGAGAATGTAAGCCCACTTATTTATGTTCAAGAGAGCCATAACATTATTGGTATCCTCGATCAGGATAGTGTCAATCGTGGTCTACAACTTGGAATTTAGAATCGCGATTTCAATCAATAATACCATTTATACTTAATTCAGTCGGTCAATATTTGGGTAATGGTTTTTGTAACTATCGTAAATATAATTGCCAACAATTTTACCATCTTTTTCTAATGCATACATGGATTTTTTTAACATCCATCAAATACTTTTACAACAAAAATTTTATTTCCTGAAACGCTCAATTCAAGACGCATTGGCTCAGCTATACCTTTGAAAGATTTTATAAGATTCCAACTTTTTCCCTCATCAGATGAACGAAAAATACCTGCCTTCTGGCTACAAAAAAGGAAATGTTCTGCTTGTTCAAGTTGCCTTATTGCTTGAATAGGTATCGTCGCTTTGTCTAATCGTTTCCAGGTCTTACCGCTATCTTTTGAAGTAAAAGTCCGTTGTGGAAAATTATCTGCTGAAGTACGCCATATACCTGCTAAACGTACAGCTGCAAAACCACCATCAATTACACTGGTTCGGTAGAATCCACCTTCATCTTTCAATACACACTCCCATTGTTCCCCATCATCGGTCGAACGAATGAGACCGTGAGCTCCATTTCCTACAAATACCCCATTTGCAAGAACAAGACCAGACACCCATCCATCTGAGAAGATTTGCTT
>JBDSHL010000206.1:0-4452 GCA_039918515.1 Saprospiraceae bacterium
CTAATCAGAATAGTTTTAATACTGGTTTATCATGTAAGTTCCCCATTGTTGAGGGTAAAACAAGTTACCATTTCAATTTAAAAATGAGTCTAAAAGGATCTTCATCTTTGCTATTTAGTCCGATTGCCAAAACAACACAAGTGAAGCTTAGTTCAGCATTCAAGGATCCATCTTTCGTTGGGGAATTTCTTCCTGAACATAATCTCAGTAATTCAGGATTTGAAGCCAATTGGAAAATATTGGAATACAATAAATCAATTCCAAGTCTCTTAAAAGATACTTACACTATTGACTTAGGCAAAAATCTTTTTGGTGTAATAATAAAAACTCCAGTGGACAATTATGCCAAAACGACCCGAGCTTGTAAATATATGATTTTATTTATTGCGCTCATTTTTCTCTCTATATTTTTAACAGAAATACTTCGAAATATCCAAGTTCATGTTTTTCAATATGCTTTAATGGGTTTTGCCTTAATTATATTTTTTGCCTTGTTACTATGTGTTTCAGAATTTGTCACTTTCAATGTTGCATATTTTATAGCGTCTAGTGCTGTAATAATAATGATCTACATGTACAGTTTAAGTATATTTCATCATATTCAATCAACACGATTGCTTTCTGGATTGGTGATCTGTTTATTTGGCTTTATTTTCATCATCATTCAATTAGAACAAATGGCTCTATTGGTTGGCACAGTAGGATTATTTGTCATTCTGGGAATCTGTATGTATGTAACTAGAAAAATAAAATGGTATGAGGACGTAAGCACAGATTAATATGGAATTTAGAATATTTTAGGCTGTGGGTAGTAGGTTTTTAGGCTGTAGGTTTTTAGGCTGTAGGTTTTAGGCTGTGGGTTTTTAGGCTGTGGGTTGTTGGCTGTAGGTGGTAGGCTGTAGTCTGTAGGTTTTTAGGCTGTAGGTTTTTGGGCTGTGGTTTTTTGGCTGTGGGTTGTAGGTTGTAGGTTTTTAGGCTGTAGGTATTAGGCAGTAGGTAAGTAGGTATTAGCTATTAGGTAGTAGGTATTAGCTATTAGGTAGTAGGTATTAGGTAGTAGGTATTAGGTATTAGGTAGTAGGTCATTTAATCAATCTCAATGCTTCTCTTTTGGTCAAGGGCGCAAGTAGATTTGAATCAACGAATTCTATTACTGAAGTCGGCTGAAGCTTAGAGTATTCTCGCAAGGCCCAACCACTTGCTTTTTGAATAAAAAATTCTTTGTTACTTGCTCTTCTGAGAATAAGTTTTTTTAACAATTCAAAATCAGTATTTTCTTTATATTTCAATTGCAGAATAATAGCTGTCCTCTGTAACCAGAAATTATCTGATTCAATCCATTCTTCCATTTTTTGCTTGCCTAATAGAGGATGTGGTCTCAAAATTCTTCCCAACAAATTTGCAGCAAGACAATCGACTGTATCCCACCAAGATTGATCCACAATTAAGTTTTCGAATAAGTCCAACGATTCAAGATCGCCCTTCTTTAAATAGTTTTGGCTAAAGTCCATTGCAAGATACTTCCATTCTCTTTCATCCTGGGACCAACATTGAATAATGAATTCTTTAAAATCTTTCTTAATTACTTCAAACTTTTTAGGAAAATGCTTGGATTGAATTTCTTTTCGAACTGGAGATGAAATTCCAAAATAGACAAACTTATCGCGCATATACTTTGACATTCCTGTAGCTCTATGCTCATCAGAATTGTGTATAAAATCCTCTTTAATAGCTGCAAATAAGTCCTTCAATTTTAGAAAAAATCTTTTTTCTTAAAAAACCAAAGCAAAATAAAACTTAGCCCAATTGAAATAAAAAGAATTATAAAAAATGCGAAGCTAGAATTTGCTAATCCAAATGGAATTGGTACATTCATTCCAAAAAAACTTGCAATCAACGTTGGTATGGCAAGTAGGACAGTAACAACTGTAAGTCGATTGATAAACTTATTGAGGTTATTGGAAATAATTGAAGCATAGGCTTCCATCGTACCATTAAGTATATTGGTATATAACTGTGCAACTTCTCGCGCTTGATTATTGTCAATAATTATATCTTCATATAATTCTGAATAATCCTCATTATCTTTAATTCCAATAAAATCCGTTCTCCGCATCTTAATCTTTAGCAATTCATTGCTATTGAGCGAATTGACAAAGTACACTAGGCTCTTCTCAATTCGCAATAAACTTTTCAATTCCTCATTTCGACTTGAATTATATAGTTCTTGTTCTATCAAAGATCTTCTGATATTAAGTTTCTTTAACAATTCAAGGAAGAATAATACGTTCTGTTCCATTATTTGTAGAATGAAAAGTTTTTCATTAGAAGGATCAAAACCCTTAATCTTTAATTCTACAAATTTTTCCATTACTGGGTTTTCCAATGCACTTACCGTAATAAATTTATTCTGGGTGAGAATGATACCTAATGGCACTGTTATATAAACGGCCTCATTTTCTTTAGCCGTTTCATTAATTACCGGAGTATGAAGTATGATGCTTCGGGCCTCATCAAATTTTTCATAACGCGCACGTTCTTCAATATCTAATGGATCAGTAAAAAAATCAGAAGTAAGTCCTAATTTCTGAGCAAACAACTCTAGCTCTCCTTCCTCGAATGGGGGATGAAGATTAATCCAGGAAGATTCATTGAGAAGCTCTGTAACCTGAATAGATCCATTCTTCTTTACATAGTAACGGATCATCGCTTTTGTTTTCTGTGAAACCTATCATAAAGACACAAAGTTACGAAATACTAAACTATTGCCATAGCATTCAACAAAGAATTAAGAAGATTATTTAATAAAAAAACAAGCCTTGAAAAATAACAAGGCTTGTCAAATACAATACTTAGTCGAAAGAGACTGATTAATCTATAAGAACCATTTTACCTGTAGCAGTATTATGTGCTGCATCAATGTGATAATAATACATTCCAGAACCAGCTAGATCTTTTTTATTGATTCTAGCAATATTAAGTCCTTTGGTTCCATTTATTTGTATAACTCTATGAACTTTTCCTACTGCATCATAAATTGTAATTACAACAGGAGCTGATTCAGGTAATCTTAGGGAAATATCAATGAATTCTTTGAAAGGATTCGGAGCGCCGCCAATTAATTCAAAAATGCTGGCATCTGTTATTTGTCCGGAACCTTTCAAATACAATTCTATAGATCCATTATCCATAAATTCATTATAATATTCTGCTGTTGTTATATCTGAACTAATTATTAAATTATTTCTAAGTCTGGAATTTCCCAGAGCCTTGAAATTTAAAGTAAATAATGTCGTGTTAGGATCCAAAGTTAATATTTGATCCGCGTTCCAACTTATTGTAAGTTTACCCTTGTTTAAATTATTGATTCCCACATTTGCTTCCGTCATACTAATTAATCCAGCGGTTAATGATTCAAAGAGTAAAAGATTATTATTAAAATTAAAAGTAAATTGGAAACCCTGAATTCTAATCAAATCTTTTACCTTAAAATCAATTCCATAGGATTCGCCAACCTCAATTTTAGCATCGTTAATTACAAATTCTAATTTCTGAGTTGATCTTGCACTTATGGGTTTAGATAAATTGGCAGAGGCGGATTCATTTACATCTGCCATTTTTATTGATACAAAATCGACTTTTTCACTTTTGTCTTTTATGTTAACATTGAAATCTGTCTTGTATTCCCAAGGAGCGGTTATATCTTCAAATCGAGTACTTGAAGGAACGAATTTCCAACTATTAACTTTACTAAAATTAGGTATTACCCCTAGAATTAACTTTCTGATCTCAGCAATATCAGCTGAAGTTATTGAATTTGAATTATTTACGTCAGCAGCAATCAATTTGAAAGGTGAATTAAGTAATTCTTTTCCAAGTATATGCTTCTGAATTTTAACAATATCCGAAGTACTAACTCCATTTAATGGATCATCATTCCTTAAAGGTTTGATCAAGTAATTGGTAAAGGGTATGATATCATTAAAAACATATTTGCCATCGGTATTTGTTATTTTAGAATCAATCAATAATCCTTCATTGTAAATATCGACTTTTGTATTGCTTGTTCCAATACCTGACTCTGTTTTCATTTCACCTGATACCGTGAGCAAACTTCCTACATTCTTACATATGTTCTGATTGTCTTGAACGATAATTACGGTAGAGCAATAATCCTTGTTTCCTTCTTCATCCTCAACATAGAGTCTAACATCGATTCTTAACTCATCATTCGCTCTAGCTTTTTCAAAATCTTCACAACACACTCGAATTGAAGTTTTTGATTTAATTCCATCAAAATAAAGTTTCAATTTATCCTTGGATGTACAATTATCGAAACTACCAAAATTCAAATCTTTCGCCCAAATATCAATGCATCCTGTTGAAGCCATAGGAACAGTTATAATTCCTGTTAAGCAATAAGGAGTTGGTGCTTTACAATCTTTAATTTCA
>JBDSHL010000207.1:0-2998 GCA_039918515.1 Saprospiraceae bacterium
TTCGAGGATTTAAAATATTAACGAAAACTTAAATTTAATTATTGTAATGACTTGTTTCCGAAAAATAATTAATATTTCCAAATGGCTGATACTTGTTTTGGGTTTTAGTTCGATAGTTTCAGCTCAGGATCCATTCTTTAGTCAATTTTATGCTGCTCCTTTACAACTTAATTCTGCTTTTACAGGCTTATCTAATGGCACACAGATTGGTGTTAATTATAGAAATCAATGGCCTTTAATTGATCAAGCTTTTAAAACTTATGTAACGTATAATATTTTCTACAATCAGTTTTTTCCAAAAGTTAAAAGTGGATTTGGTATGGAACTCACGTCAGATGTTGCAGGTGGGGGTTTTATTCGTACGAATAAGGCAAATCTCCTATATGGGTACAAGATTCCAATTAATCGCCATGGACATGTTATCAAAGGAGGACTTGAATTGGGTTATGTTCTAATGAATTATAATTGGGATAAATTTATTTTTGGAGATCAGATTGATCCTGTTTCGGGCTATCAGACAGGTGGAGGAGCAATAATATCTAAGGAATTAGTACCAAGTGACAAGACAAGCAATTACATAGACATTGGAATGGGGGTGTTATATTACTCACCTAAATATTATATCGGTGCTTCAGTTAAGCATCTAAATTCCCCGGATATAGGTATTCTCAATAAAAGTCGCGATGGGGGTAGTGGTCTTCCTCCTAGAATAGGAAGTCATGGAGGTTTTGAATTTGATCTTTCAGGAAACAATAAAAAGAAAACTCAATTGTTTAGCCCATCTATAGCCATTGTATCTCAAGCCTCCTTTTTTCAATTGAACATTGGAGGTCAATACTTATATAAGAGCATTTTTACAGGTCTTTTCTTCAGGCAATCAAGAAAGACCTCGGATGCTTTGATTTTTAATGTGGGATTTAAGAAAGATTATTGGAAACTGGGCTATTCTTTTGACTTTACGTTATCAAAATTGAGCATTTCAGAAGGCGGAAGCCATGAAATTAGTCTTCTTTTTAATTTTGAAAAGGATCCAAGGAAGACGAGTAATGTCAGCGATTGCTTTGAAGCATTTCGATAAAAAAAATATTTTTGTTATGCAACAATAAAAATTAGTGTAATTTTGTTCTTCCTAAACAAAAATGACAGTAGTAAGGATGATTATGAAAAATATTTTTCTATTAGCGCCTGTTTGTTTCTTATTGATTATCAGCAGTTCATGCAAAAGAAACTCAGGTAAATCAGATTCCACAGGGTGGAAATACAACGACCAGAAATGGGGCGGTTTTGAAAAAGTCGATTACCAAGGTCAGGTTACTGGTCCTAATTTAGTACTTATTGAAGGGGGAACCTTTGCAATGGGACTAACAGAAGAAGATGTTACTTATGAATGGAATAACATTCCAAGAAGGGTGACAGTATCTTCCTTTTATATGGACGAATCAGAAGTTTCCAATATTATGTATCGAGAATACCTATATTGGTTAGGAAAAGTATATAAAGGCTATCCTGAGGTTATGCGTAAGTCGCTTCCAGATACTTTAGTTTGGAGAGATGAACTCTCTGCAAATGAACCTTATGTTGAAACTTATTTTAGATATCCATCCTATGATGAGTATCCAGTAGTAGGAGTTAATTGGTTACAAGCCGTTGATTTCTGCAAATGGAGAACAGATAGGGTAAACGAAATGATACTAGTAGAGAAAGGAGTACTCAATCTTAATCCAGAACAAGTCGATGCTGATAATTTTAATTCTAAAGCATATTTAGCTGGGCAATATCAAGGCAGTGTTAGAAAAAATCTTCCCGATTTAAGCACTGGTGGAGAAAGACAAGTTAAATTTGAAGATGGTATACTCTTACCGGAATATCGCCTTCCAACTGAAGCGGAATGGGAATATGCTGCACTTGCACTTAAGGGCAATCAGTCAATCAATAAAGACGAACTTATTACTGATAGAAGAATTTACCCTTGGAATGGCAATACAGTAAGATATAAGAAAAGAGATAAGCAAATGGGCCTCATAATGGCTAACATTAAAAAGGAAGAAGGAGATTATATGGGTATGGCGGGTAAGCTTAATGACCATGCAAGCATAACATCTCCCGTTAAGTCCTTTTTTGCCAATGATTTTGGCTTGTATAATATGGCAGGAAACGTTTCAGAATGGGTTGAAGATGTATATAGACCATTAACATCAACTACACTAAGTGAAGTTGAACAACATGATTTAAATCCATTTAGAGGAAATGAATTCAAAGAGCTTATCTTGGATGAATCTGGCAATCCTGTTGAAAAAGATAGTTTAGGTAGATTGCGATATCAAGTTGTTTCGGATTCTTCCGTTACAGATAGAGAGAATTACAACAAAGGTGAAGTTAAAGATTACCGTGATGACGATGATGAAGCCATTGAATATGCTTATGGTAAATATTCTCTAATCAATAAGAAATCAAGAGTTATCAAAGGCGGTTCTTGGGCAGATAGACTATTCTGGTGTTCTCCTGGAGCTAGAAGATTCAAAGACGAAGATAAATCTGATAGGACTATTGGATTCCGTTGTGCAATGACTAGAACTGGTGGACCTGAAGGAAATGATGATGCTGGAGGAAACTACTTCAAGCGCAAAATGCCTAAGACCAAAAGATCTTATAAATAATTAATAGATATTAATTTTATATTACAATCCTCATGACCAAATCATGGGGATTTTTTTTATTTAGTTTATGCTTGAAAGGATATATCAATTACTATATAATAAATTGGACAGAATCACAACTGATTCTAGAAGTTTAAAAGAAGGGGATATTTTTCTTGCTTTGAAAGGTAATAGTTTTGATGGAAATGAATTTGTAGAACAAGCGCTCATTAAAAAAGCAGAATTTGTAATTGCAGATAAAACCACTTTTCAAGACAATAGAATTTTTGTAGTACCAAACAGTTATATTTTTTTAATTGATTTGGCAAAACATCATAGAAAAAAATTGCAAACCAAAGTCA
>JBDSHL010000208.1:0-5531 GCA_039918515.1 Saprospiraceae bacterium
ACATTAAATGGTGAAATTATTCCACTTGAACAAATAATTGAAAATTTGAGTGGAAAGTTTAATCCAGTTTCTAAATTTAAAATAAATGTAAAGAATAAATTAAGAGATGAATCTTATTTTGTAATTCATTTTTGGAATGATCCAGATTCTTCCATATTTGCTATTCCATTGAAAGCGGCTTTGGATGCATTTAAGCTCATTGGGCATAGAAGTACTGATAACGAACCATTAAATTTCAAGGCATTACAAATTTATCCCAATCCTATGAATGATTTTGTATTCTTAGACAATTTTAGTGATGAAAACTTATTGCTAAAAATGTATTCAAGTATTGGCGAATTATTAAAAACAATCGACATCCCATCTCGTACCAAACATGCCATTGATTTAACTACTGTTTCAGAACATTTGCTATTTCTAACTTATAAATCAAACATTGATCATAAATTTAGAACCTTCAAATTGATTAAAAATTAATTTGATTTGAAGATAGATGCTTTGGATTTATTGGTCATTGGAGGTGGAGCAGCAGGTTTTTTCTGTGCTATCAATTATGCTGAATTTAAGCCTGGCCATAAAATAACCATCCTTGAAGCAGGAATAAATTCATTGTCCAAAGTAAGAATATCTGGAGGAGGGAGATGTAATCTTACACATGCATGCTTTGATCCACGAGAAATAGTCCATTTCTATCCAAGAGGATCTAAAGAATTATTAGGACCATTTACAAGATTTGGAGTACAGGAAACAATTGAATGGTTTGAATCACATGGGGTACTTACAAAGACTGAAGAGGATGGAAGAATGTTTCCAAACAGCAATAGTTCTGAAACTATCATTAGTACTTTTCTTAGCTTAGTTGATAAATATAATATTCACCTTAATAAAGGAGAAAGAGTGCAAAAATTTATTTGGGAAGCAGAAAAGAATTTATGGAAAGTAAGTTCCACCAAAGGTGAATATTATACAAGGAATCTTTTTGTATCAAGCGGATCTGATCAAAGAATTTGGAATGCTTTAGCTGAATTAAATCATAAGGTAATAAGTCCTGTTCCATCATTGTTTACATTTAATACTGAAGATAAAAATATAACAGAATTAATGGGATTATCCGTCTCTAATGCAAGCATAAGAATTCTAGACACAAATTTGCAATCCAATGGAGCATTATTAATTACACATTGGGGTTTCAGTGGACCTGCGACTTTAAAATTAAGTTCCTGGGGTGCAAGAGAATTGTATGAGTATAATTATAAATTTGAACAACTCATCAATTGGTCTGGTGAAGATTCACAAAGTATTGAAACAGAATTATTAAAGGTCAAGATGCTCATCGCAAAGAAAGTTATCTGGAGTTCCAGTTTATTTAATATTCCTTTGAGACTTTGGAAATATTTATGTGAAAAGTCTAATATATCTCCAGCAACACTCTGGGCTGATATTACCAATAAACAAATTAAAGAATTGAAATTTGTCATAACAGAAGATCGGTATCGTATAAATGGAAAGTCAACTTTTAAGCAAGAATTTGTCACAGCAGGAGGAGTGGACTTACAAGAGATTAATTTCAAGAAATTTGAAAGTAGAAAATGTTCTAACCTATATCTCGCTGGAGAGGTACTCAATATAGATGCGCTTACAGGAGGTTATAATTTTCAGGCTGCTTGGACTGGAGCTTATATCGCTGCTCAATCTATGGCATTAGAGATCTGACAAAGCAATTTGGATTCTGTAATCAATACAGATAACATAACTAATCGTCCAGACTCTGTTATATCGTAATCTTTTTCATCATCATTCTCTATTGATACATATATAAATTCCAATAGCTCTTTTTCTATAAAATCTTTTTCAATATGATCATAACATTTTTCAAAATCATTGTATTCGTTGATTATTTCCCAAGTAGATTCATCCATTCGTTCGATTGGTTCTTCTTCAATTTTAGAGAGATTATAAGCTGTAGAACTAGCCTCATAAATTATAATAAAAAGAAATACCAAATAATCCATTTCATCATCATTCAAGATTTCCGCATGAGATCCTAGAAGCATATCAAATAAGGCTAAATTATCAGCTTCGACTTTTTCCAAGACTTTGTCAAATTGAGCAGGATTTTTTTCAAAATCTTCTACAATTTTGTCTAATAGTTCTAAATTAATCATAATTTAATTTTTTGATCTTTATAGGCCCAAAGATACAAACAAGCAATGGTTCTATAAGGCTTCCATTGAGCTGCAATACTAAGCATTTTTTTTTCCAATTCTTTTTTTTCCTTTTTGATCGAATAGACTTCCTTCATTGCTGTTTGGATTCCATAGTCTGCAACAGAGAATACATCTTCCCTTCCAAGACAGAACATTAAAGTCATTTCTACTGTCCATTTTCCAACTCCTTTAATTTCTGTTAGCAATTGAGTTATTTCATCGTCAGTCATTGATTCGAATTGTGTGTTTTTCAATTTTTTTTCTTCAAAGAATAAAGCTATGTTTTTAATGTAATTAGATTTTTGATAAGAGAGACCACAGGATCTAAGGACTTCTATATCCGTTTCAATTATTTTTTTGTTTGAGGGAAATTTTCCATTGTATATTGATTTAAACCTGTTAAATATTATTGGTGCAACCTTAATTGATAATTGTTGGCTGACAATGGAGCCGATAAGATGTTCCCTTAATGGAGCTTGCTGATTTATTTTCTGAATATTAACTTGAGGTATTTTCTCTATAAGCAATTTCATTTTTGCATCCTTGCTTAAGATATTGAAATATTCCATTTTGAATAAAATTCTTGAATAAAGGCAAATATATGGAAGGTTTGATTAAACATTCTGGATAAACATTCAGCCTCAGGCAACAAAAAGGATTTTGAATTTGTCAACCCTATGTAAATATTATTATTCTAAGTATTAGTACCTTTACTTTATTAAAACGAACAAAAATGCCAGCAGTACCAAAATATTCGGGCCTATTTGGCCAAGCTGAACTTCTTCATCTTCTTAGACGATGTCTATTTGGAGTTAACAATGCAGATTTGAAAGTTCTCAAAGGAAAGTCTTTAGATACAGTAGTAGATCAATTATTGACTTTTTCTACCAATGTCACACCGCCTCTTAAAGCTTATTCTCTTAAAGTTAATAATGTTCAGGATCCAACAGCAATTGATACCAATGTGAAATTTGGTGAAACCTGGGTTAATACTCCTATTAATGGACAGACGACTGGTCCTGATGGTTATCGCAAGGAAAGTTTTAAGGCATGGAGAACAGGATTATTGATTAATCAGGAATTGAATTTAAGAGAGTCGCTTACTTTGTTCTGGCATAACCATTTCTCGACGGATACCAACGAAATTCCTTCAATTTTACCTTATCAAACAAATCAATTGCATAGGACGAATTGTCTGGCAAATCTTAAAAAAATACTAACAGACATTTCCCTTGACATTACCATGTTAAGGTATCTTAATGGATATTTAAATACCGCAAAGGCTCCAGATGAAAATTATGGACGAGAAGTGCAAGAACTTTTTGCCATTGGTAAAGGTCCTGGATCTGGATACACAGAAGATGATGTAAAAGCAGCAGCTAAGGTACTTTCGGGTTGGTCTTATATTTTTACTGATATTGCAAATACCAAACTTCAGGCTATGCCTCGTATTCTTCCCAATCCTATTAATACTTCAGAAAATACAGCTAGACAGGCCAATCATAGTCTAGAAGTTAAACAGTTTTCTGCTTTTTATAATAATACTAAATTCGATGCTATTGCGAAGTCTACAGATGTGAATTATGATGTCATGAAAGCAGAATTAGACAAACTCATCGATATGTTTTTAGCTACGGACGAATGCGCAAGACATATCGTTAGAAGATTTTATATTTACTTTATTCATTATGTCATAACACCTGAGACAGAACAGAATTTTATTATTCCATTGGCAGCTCAATACAAATCTAGTAATTATGATATTAAAGCGATGTTAAAGTTATTCTTCACTTCTGCAGAATTCTTTAGCTCTTGCAATAGAGGGGCAATGATTAAGAGTCCCGCAACTTTTATGGTTTCTTTATTGCGTCAATTTGGAATGCAATTACCTACTGGCGCACAATTAGAGGCCCAATATTCTTTCCGATCTACAATTAAAAATTACGGACCAACCATGGCTCAGGATTTTACGGAGGCCCCTGATGTTGCTGGTTGGCCTGCTTATTATCAGACACCTCAGTTTCATGAGATATGGGTAAATACTGCCACTTACCCTACAAGAAAGACTTTCTACGAAAATATGATTAATAGTGGAATCAGTCCTGGAGCAGCTTTTTTTGAAGATGCTAGTAAGAATTTGAAATTTGTCATAGATTTTGTTGAATTTGCGAAGACATTTAGTAATCCATCAGATCCAAATGTATTAATTAATGAATCTTGCACTTTATTGTTTGGTTCAGCCGTCTCACAGTCTGTCAAAGATCAGTTAAAGAAAAATTATTTACTAAATGGACAAAGTACCGACTATTATTGGACCAATGCATATAATGCCTATGTTGCCAATCCTAATACCACTGATCCCGATGCAAAAAAAGTTCCAAGCATACTTAAAAACCTGTATCTCGATATGTGTGGTGCTGCAGAATATCATTTATGTTAATTCCATCAACAAATAATTTATAAAAAAATGAAAAGAAGACAATTTATACAAGCCGTACCTGTTGCAGTTGGTGGAATGACCGTAACTGCATATGCATCAAGTCCAATGCTTAAAGCATTATCTGCTTCATTATATGATACTGACAGAGTTTTGGTGGTCGTACAACTTAACGGAGGTAACGATGGATTGAATACTGTATTTCCATTGGATCAGTACGATGAACTCTACAAATTCAGAGACAATATGCTCATGCCTCAAAATCAGATTTTAAGTTTAGGTGGAGCTAATAGTGCAACTGGAATTCATCCTGCAATGCAAAGATTTAAGGAAATGTATGATGACAAGAAATTGGCAGTTATTCAAAGTGTTGGATATCCAAGTTTTAGTTTTTCTCATTTTCGTGCTTCCGATATTTGGGTAAGCGGTTCGGATGCTAATGAAGATCTTAATTCAGGCTGGTTAGGAAGATATGTCAATTATGAGTATCCTAATTATCCTGCCGGATTTCCTAATCCAACTATGCCAGATCCTCCTGCAATTCGAATTGGTTCCAATGTCGGTTTAGGCCTTCAGAACAATAATTTGAATATGGGTATTTCTATTAACAATACCAAAGATCCCCTTAACCTTACTGGTAATATATATAGGGATCCTGTAACTCCTGATTGCCAAGGCAAGGAAATGGCATACCTAAGAGAAATTCAAAGGCAAACCGATAAGTTTGGAGATGCAGTTGCTGCAGGCGATGCCAAGGGTAAAAACTTATCTACACTTTATCCAACTGGGAATAGTCTAGCAGATGCTTTAAAGATCGTTGCTAAATTAATATCGGGAGGACTTAAGACAAGAATTTATTGGGTTAATATGGGAGGTTTTGATACCCA
>JBDSHL010000209.1:0-4067 GCA_039918515.1 Saprospiraceae bacterium
TCAGGACAGCGCAAAACATATATTTCTTCCGCTGATTGGATGGTTAGAAATTTGCATTTTCGTATAGAAGTTGCCTTCCCTATTTTTTCAGAAAAACTCAAAAAAGAATTAATGGACATACTTGAATTACAACTAAAAGATAATGTCAAGTCAAGAAATTTAGCTTATCAACATATCAATGAATATGTGAAAAATGATGAAGACAAGAAGATACGCTCTCAAATAGAAACTTATAAATATTATAAATCCTTGTTAAGAATAACCCAACCATCCATTGAAGAATAAAATTACCTTATTCTATGTTCCTTGCAAGAATAAAGAAGAAGCAACACGCTTAGCAAAAATTTGCATTAATAATAAACTAATGGCGTGTTCGAATATTCACCCGATTGATTCAATTTATCTTTGGGAAGAAAAAATTGTTCAAGAAAAAGAATGCATCTTAATGCTAAAAACGCTACCCTCTTTATCTAAAAAGTTAAAAAAACTTATTCAACAGGAACACCCTTACGAAATTCCAGCGATAATTAGTTATGATGCGAGTGTCAATAAGGAATATATGGCATGGATGAAACTAGCTCTTGAGAATTAATGAGTCGATTGACTTTGGAATTGAATAATAAATATTTAAAAATAAATAACTATTCAGCCATGTATTAAAAAATACTCCAGAGGAGTATAATATTTTTAGAGATGGATGTAATCCATCGTTTTTAATGGTGAACGAGCTTGTTTTTGGCATGAATTTTTGCCACTTTAGCATAAATCATGACAAAAACATTCGATGATTGAATAGTTACAAAAATAATTTATTATTATACTGTATTCAACATTGGATATGTAGTTAAATTGAACTAAATAATTGTCAACTTTTTAACATAAATTAAGATTTATAAGAAAATTATTTTGAGCTTTCAATGCTTGAAACATATACTCCATACTTTTGGAAGAAATATGATAAGTCCGACAATGAAGGCAGAACCCGCGCTTACCAAAACAGCACCCGCCGCCAGATCTTTAATTTTCTTGATTGAAGGATCAGTTTCTTTGTTTATTTCGTCACATAGATTTTCTATTGCAGAATTAATCAACTCCATTGCAAAAACCAATCCAATTGAAAAAATAACAAATAACCATTCAATAACTGATAGGTGTAATACAAATGAAAAAACAATTGCAAAAAGGCTAGCGACAACATGAATTCTGGAATTGGGTTCTTCATTCAACAATACTTTAATTCCATTTATCGCATACTTAAAGCTAATTAACCTTTTGTAAAGACTAAATTTTTCTTGTTTCACTTTGACAATTTAATAAAATATTCTAAAATCAAATATTTATCGCTGCCAAATGATAACCCAATTCCCCGAATTAAGTTTATTCGCACATTCCAAAGGAATTCCTCTACCGCCAATCATACATACCGTATCACAATGATCATTCACAATGAAATCAATTCCATCGAATAAAGGTGCATCCGTATTCAACAAATAAAATTTGGATCCATCAAGTTCATTAAGTTTAATTGATTTTAAAGATCCTAAGTTCAAACTATCTGAAAAATACTTTTGAAGACAAGCTGGAAGAGTATTTGGCGAAGGATCACAAGAATCTTTACTACAACATCCTACATTACCATATAAAACAATGAATAGGAACCAGTATTTCATGCAATTATTTATTATAAGACCTATAACGGATTAGTCTGAAATTTAATACGTTATCACTTTTCTTTTTTTTAAAATGAAAAATCTCTAATTATTCCTCATATGATAAGACCATCTTTCATCGTAAGAATGCTCTCAGTCTGTGATGCGATGCTCAAATCATGAGTAACTATTAAGGTAGTAATATTGAATTCTTTACGAGCGGAGAATAAAAGTTTTAATACTTCTGTCGCATTCTCTTGATCAAGATTCCCCGTTGGCTCATCAGCAAGTAAAATTTTCGGGCGATTGATCAAGGCTCTTGCCATTGCTACTCTCTGCTGCTCTCCACCTGATAAACTTCCTGGAAGATGATCCATTCTATCTTTTAATCCTAGCATGTCCAACAATTCCTTGGCTCTTAAATTCGCCTTTTTGGCATCAATTCCACCAATATAAGCTGGCAAAGCCGTATTCTCTAAAGCACTTAATTCTGGAAGAAGATGATGAAATTGAAAAATAAAGCCAATGTGAGCATTTCTAAACCTTGATAGTTCTTTCTCTTTGAGCTTATTAATGATCTGGCCATTAAGGACTAGCTCTCCTATATCTGCCTTATCTAAGGTTCCTAGAATATGCAATAATGTACTTTTGCCCGCTCCTGAAGAGCCGACAATACTGATTAATGCCCCTTCATGAATATTAAGATCTACCCCCTTAAGAACCTTAATATGCTCATAGGATTTGACTATTCCTTTACAATCTATCATTTAAATAATTGGCTGGAAAGGTAAGCCAATTCTTTTAGATACATCAATGACCCTTCACTTAAGATATCCTAATTTTTTTAGAATAGGCTTAGATCCCCTAGATTTTACCTTATAAATTCATTTCAACTAAAATTTTTCAATATTTATGCTCAAAGTCAGGCCATTTAGATAGAGCCTTTTCTTACATTTGCCCATCATTAAAAAATATTTTGTTAAAATATAGCAATTTACAATAAATATGCGTTATTCCATTGTGTTATAATTTTTTTGGTATAATTATAGCATAATAACCGACGAAGCCAATATGAAAGTTCTTCAACTCTGTAAAAAATTCCCTTACCCTTTACAAGATGGTGAATCAATAGCCATACAGCATATCAGCAAATCTCTAACAGAAATGGGTTGCGAGATGAGCTTGCTCACCATGAATACGAGTAAGCATTATTATAAGCCCAACCATGATATTATACCTGAAGATTTAAAGCATTATAAGGAAATTCATTCTATAGATGTCGATAATACTATTCGCAAATGGGATGCATTCAAAAACCTATTCTCAAAAGAGTCTTATCATATATCGAGATTTCAATCGGATGAATTTGCTCACAAGCTTTTGCATCTAATTAAAACCAATAAATACGATATTATTCAATTGGAGACTTTGTATCTCGCTCCATATTATGACTTAATTAAAGATAATTGCGATGCCATTATTGTAATGAGAGCCCATAACATCGAGCATGAAATATGGGATCGAATTACTGATCAAATTGATTTTACCCCTAAGAGATTATACCTTTCTTATTTGGCAAAAAAACTTAAAAAATTCGAAATAGATCGTCTGAATAAATATGATTTTCTAGTCGCTATAACTGAAAGGGACTTAGATAAATTCAAATCATTAGGATATAAGAACGGATGTCTAGCGATCCCTGTGGGCTTCGACTTAAATAAGTATGAACCTGAATTTTCTGCATTTCACAATCCCCTCTCACTCTCCTTTATTGGCTCCTTAGATTGGATGCCTAATACTGAAGGATTGAATTGGTTCTTAGAAGAAGTTTGGCCTAAGTTAAAATCTAAATATCCAAAATTAGAATTCCACTTTGCAGGAAGAAATGCACCATATGAATTAAGAAATTTAAAAATATCAGGCGTGCATTATCACGACAATATTATTGATGCTAAGTCCTTTATCCTAAAATATCCAATATCGATAGTTCCACTCTTCGCAGGATCAGGTATAAAAATTAAAATTCTTGAAGCTATGGCCCTCGGTAGAGTGGTTATTAGTAGTTCAATTGGACTTGAAGGCATTCCAGCAAGGAACATGAAGCAAGTCATTATAGCAAATTCTATTGAGGACTATATGGAAAGTGTAGATTGGTGCTACACTCATCAAGATCAACTCCAAAAAGTTGGCGAAAGTGCTAGAAGTTTTTTGAAATCAAATTTTAATAATGAAAAACTTGCAGCAAAATTAGTCAATGCCTATCAAAAAGTCCTAATTTCTCATGGGCACAAACTTGGAATCTAAATGAATGATTCAGGTATGTAATATTATACTTTTCGCAAGTTTAATTCTCTTTTTTCATACCTATTTATTTTATCCAATATTTGTTTATTTAAATTTTTTATTTAGAAAAAAAAA
>JBDSHL010000210.1:0-3867 GCA_039918515.1 Saprospiraceae bacterium
AACCGGGCATATCTACTTTTTTAATTACCCAATAATCGAATTTAATTTACCTTGGGTAGCTTACCTTATAATTAGACAAAAACAAGTAGTTGGTTCTCCACATCAATCCCGATAGCTATCTGAGTGATAAAAATCGCCACCTTCGCCAAGAGCCAAAACGTTAAGCCCAATCTAAAAGTATACAATATTCTAAACAATTAGTATCTTCGAGCGTTACTAACGTATTGGGTTATTATGATTCTAAGTTTTGGTGACAAAAATGCTGAATTAGTCTGGTCGGGGACTCTGGTAAAGGGGATTCCGCAGTCTATTCAGCAGGTAGCTAGAAGGAAGCTTAGAATGCTAAATAATTCACAAAATATCAATGATTTAAGAGTGCCGCCTTCAAATCATTTAGAAAAATTAAAAGGTGACTTGAAAGACTTCTATTCTATACGAATTAATGATACTTGGAGAATAGTATTTAAATGGGAAAATTCGCATTCAAAAAATGTTAAAATATTAAATTATCATTAGTATGGCTTCATTAAGAAATATTCATCCCGGAGAAGTACTTCTTGAGGAATTCCTTATTCCATTGGAGATTACTGCTTATAAATTAGCTCAGGCTATTCAAGTTCCACAAACAAGAATATCTCAAATCATTAAAGGAAATCGAAGTATAAGTGCAGGCACAGCATTAAGATTATCAAAATACTTTGGAAACTCAGCCAAGTTTTGGCTTGGTCTACAAAATGATTTTGATCTAGAAGAAGAGTATAAATTGTCAAAAAAAGAACTAGAACAGATTCCACAAAAAGACTTGGCTTAACATGAGAGACTCTCCATACCGCTTAGGAATAAATTTTCACATTTGGATTAAATCTATAAAAAACAGTTTTTTATTTGGCTTTCGTCGGATGCGTCACGGCGAGTATCTCTGACCGTTAGTCATAAGCGTAAAGGACGACACAACCGACAGTAAACGAACATTAAAACGACAGACGAAATGCAAACCCTTCGCAAAATTAATAGAGCTGCAATGCCAACTCACAAGCCTAACCAAATTGCAGCACAATAAATTTTACCCAACCGCACAAAGACAGTTTTTGATTGCAAAAGCTCCTTTTAAAAACTTAACTTGGCACAAAAACTATTTAGAAGATATGAATAGCATTCTTGACAACTTCAGATTAAACAACGAAAAAGAACATCATCAAACTGTTATTGACAGCATTGACAAAGGAGTTGTTTTCAAAGGAACAAACCTTTGGATTTTAGTTTTTGCAATTTTTATTGCATCCCTCGGACTGAATGTAAACTCAACGGCGGTAATTATAGGAGCTATGTTGGTTTCACCATTAATGGGTCCTATAATGGGTCTTGGAGTTGGAATGGCAATTAACGATTTGGCACTTTTGCGTAAAGCACTTTTCAATTATTTGTTTGCAGCAGGAGTTGGTTTAGCGACATCAACAATTTACTTTCTGCTTTCTCCAATCAATGAAGCACATTCCGAAATTCTTGCACGGACATCGCCCAATATTTATGATGTTCTCATCGCATTCTTTGGCGGACTTGCAGGAATACTTGCAACGTCAAGCAAACAAAAAGGAAATGTAATTCCTGGTGTTGCAATAGCAACCGCTTTAATGCCGCCACTCTGCACAGCAGGTTACGGTTTGGCAACATTTCAATTACATTTTTTTGTAGGAGCATTTTATTTGTTTCTCATCAACACTGTTTTCATTGCATTGTCAACATTAATTACACTTCGCTTTTTGAAATATCCTTTCAAACATTTACCAAATCCGAGAGATGAAATAAATGCAAAAAGAATTGTTTGGTTCGTAGTTGCAATTACATTGCTTCCAAGTATCTATTTCGGCTACGACCTTGTTCAACAAAATAAATTTACATCTGCTGTTAAATATTTTATTTCAAAAGAAGCAAATCTAAAAGGAGATTATTTGCTCAATAAGAATATTGACTTCAAAAACAAATCAATCAAATTAACATTCGGTGGAAGAAAAATAAAATCTTATGAAATTGATTCGCTCAAAAATAAATTGAAAGAATATAATCTTGACGGCACAAGTTTAGAAATCAAACAAGGTTTCGCTTCGCTTGGCGACATAAAGAATAACGAACAATTCAATCAGATGGCAACCGCATTGCAAGCAATGGAAAGCGAATTGAAAGTCCTTCACTCCAAATTAGACTGCTTAACACCAGATACAATTTATTCCAAGTAAAAATAAAAACAATGAACATCACAATCCAAACAGTCGGATTTAAAGAAAGTAATCACCTTACAAAATTTGTAAACGATAAAGTTGAAAAACTTTTTCATCAACATCCTGAAACCATCAGAGTAGATATTACATTGAAGGAAGGAGCAAAGAACAACCCTACTAATCAGTGGTGTTCATTATACCTTTCTCATTCAGGCGAAAACCAATTTGTAAAACACAAATCAGCTTCGTATGAAGAAAGTATATTACTATGTGTAGAGACAATGGAGAAAATTCTTAGAAGAAGAAAAACGAAAAAAGTTAATCAACGCAACGACCATAAATAAAATACCGATGATTTTCGTCCTTCTCCTATTATTGGTTATAATGATTTTGTTTGCCTCCGAGTGGCTAACACCTGATATAATTGTATTGCTTGCAATTTGCCTTTTAGTTTTTAGTGGTTCAATAACAAGTAATGAAGCATTTCAAGGTTTTGGAAACGATTTTATTATCATGCTCATTGCCATTTTCATTATTGGTGGTGTATTAAAACACAACGGTATTATTGAATTTCTACTGCAAAAAATTGACAAACTCCCAAACATCAATCTCACATGGCTTATTGTTCTAACCATGCTAATTACCGCTTTGCTTTCTGCATTTATGAATAACACTGCCGTTGCTTCCGTTTTTATTGCACCGCTAATTGGTCTATCAAAAAAATTGAAAGTCAGCCCTTCAAAATTATTAATGCCAATGGCTTTTGCTTCGTTGATGGGTGGCACTTGTACTTTAATAGGTACATCTACAAATGTGGCAGGCAGTAGTTTTCTTTCGCAAAAAGGAATTGAACCTATTGGAATGTTTGAATTATTGCCCGTTGCCTTACCCATTATTTTAGTTGGAATAATTTTTATGGCAACTATCGGTAAAAAAATGTTACCCAACTTTCAAGCAGAAGAAATGCAAACAGATAAATTTCTTCGCAAGTATGTAAGTGAAGTTATTGTCAATGAAAATTCACCTGCAATTGGTGCAAATTTTATTAAGTATCAACAAAAGTTTTCTGAAATAAAATTTGATGAAATAATTCGAAACAGAGAAATCATTTTGCCAACTGATTCTACTTTTATTGAAGTTGGTGACATTATGCTTATGCAAATTGACAAAGACAAATTGTTGCCATTTCTTAAAACCGAACAATTTTCAGTAAGACAAGCAGCAGATTCTAAATTTAATTTGAATGAAGAAATGGAAATATTGGAACTGATGGTATTGCCTACTTCAAGTTATATTGACAAAGCCCCCAACAAAACACTAATGCATGAGCAACGCAACATTTCAATAGTTGCTATTCACCGCAAAGGCGAAATACTGAAAGGAAATTTAGACGATATAAAATTAAAAACTGGAGATATGTTGATGGCATTAACCACCCAACAAGAACTAGAAAAGATTCAACAAAATTCAAATTTTCAAATCATAAGTCATCACGATAAATCAAAAAATATCAACCTGAAAAAAGGATTTGGGATTTTATTACTATTTGGTTTAGCAATAATAATTGGTTCGCTAAAAATAATTCCTATCAGCATTGCATTCATGCTTGTAGCATTGGTTGCATATATAATAAAAGCCATTCCACAAGATG
>JBDSHL010000211.1:0-6496 GCA_039918515.1 Saprospiraceae bacterium
TGATCAACCGCAAGAATTATGAGAAAGCTAATAAAGTTATTGTGAGAGCTGATAAATATTCAGTTGGTCCAGATCTCCTTTTCTGCAAAGTTGCTTATAATTATTTAGTTGGCAATAGAGAAATGGCCATTGAAGATCTAAAAGAAGCGATCATTGATGATGCAAGTCAATTAACAATTCTTACAGGTCTTATTCCTACTATTACTGATGATACCGAAATTAGAGGAATCATTCGCTATTACAGTGAAGTGTAATTTAGAATACTAATTTCAATTCAAACTAAAATATAGAAGCCAACATTTAGAAAAACCTAATTGTTGGCTTTTTTGACTTAGCATATTATTAGAAATTAAGATTGGAACTGTATATCCTAATTTCCTTTGGAGAAAGTGTTATTTTTGTTGCTTAAAACTAGATTTTATGTCACATATTTCTATTCTAGCTGTCCTCATATCTACTATAGCTTATGTATTTGTCTATTATTTGTTCTTTTCCCCAAGTTTTTTTGGGAAAAAGTTGACTAATGATTCTGTTGTTGCTTCAGATAACTTCTCCCCTGTCACTGCCGATAAATTACTACTTGTTCTTATCTGTGGATTTATATTTAGTTATTTCTTGGCTTTATTCATGTTGATGGCTGAAAGAAGTGGTATGGCTGATGGCATAAAATCAGCTTTCATGTTGACCTTAATTAACTTCTGTATTCCAGCTTTAATATATTTCAAATTAAATAATTTAAACTGGAATAAATATTTTAAAACTTGCTTATATGTTCTAACAAGCCATATTATTGCAGGAGCTTTAATTGGATACTGGAGTTAAGTCAACACTTTAAGAACAAATAATCCTAAATGAAAATTCTTTCATATGATAATTGTAGGTATAAATTAAGTCAAATACTTACGTTTTCTATTCCTAAAATATAGAATTATTTCATGTTGGAAAAATATTATCAGTTAACTAAAAATTCTTTTACAGGATATGCTAATTATTTATCCAATGAAGTTTTAAATCCTAATTGGCATAACTATTTTTATTGGTTGTTGGGTATATCAATTATCGTTTGGTTTTTAGAAATCCTATTCCCTTGGCGTAAAGAACAAGCCATCGTTCGTAAAGATTTTTTCCTCGATGGATTCTATATGTTTTTCAATTTTTTTATTCTTTCTCTAATTGGTTTTTCAGCATTATCCAATATAGGTGTTGAATTATTTAAGGATTTATTATTTCACTTCGGAATAAAAAACATTGTAGCGATTCAAATCCAATCATGGCCTAGAGTGCTTCAATTTATTATGATGTTCGTAATAGCTGATTTTATTCAATGGAATATTCACAGATTGCTTCATAAACATGCTTTTCTTTGGGAATTTCATAAACTTCATCATTCAGTTCAAGAGATGGGATTTGCAGCACATTTGAGATTCCATTGGATGGAGACCATAATTTATAAAACCCTTCAATATATTCCATTGGCAATGATTGGATTTGGATTAGAAGATTTTTTTATTCTTCATATAATCGCAGTTGCAATTGGGCATTTAAATCATGCAAACATAAAATTAAACTATGGTCCATTGAAATATATATTTAATAATCCTATGATGCATCTTTGGCATCATGCCAAAAATCTTCCAACCGAACGATATGGTGTTAATTTTGGATTAAGTTTGAGTCTTTGGGATTATTTATTTGACACTGCCTATATTCCTAATAATAATGCGTATGAAGAATTAGGATTTGAAGGAATTGAAAATTATCCCCATCAATTTATTAAACAAGAACTCTATCCTTGGATTAAATAAAGTCAAACAATATTCTAGCTTAAAGTCTATCTTTGCATTCTGTGGTTGAAGCAAATCTGCTAAAAGAATTATTTTCTAAAGATCCCATTGCTTCTCAAATCCTTGATTACTTCAACAAGGATGAAGTTAACAAAAGAATCTTTATTAAGGGCCTTGCTGGTTCCAGGGATAGCTTTATGATTTTTGGAACCTACCTTCAATCGGCTCAATCTATTCTGGTGATTGCAAATGATAAAGAAGATGCATCTTATCTTCATAATGATTTAGCCAATTTTCTAAAAGATCGTCAACTCACTTTCTTCCCCGATTCATTCACTAAGCCTATTCAATTCGACAGCTTAAATAGCTTCCAAGTGCAACAAAGGTTGGAATGTGTAGATTATCTTTCCAAAAATGATCCATTAATTTATATCACTTACCCAGAAGCTTTATTTGAAAAAGTAATTGCTCCTCAAGACATTAGAGATTCAAGAATTGAATTGAATAAAGATGACCTTATCGATGTCGATGAATTGATTGACAAATTAGTGAGATATGGATTTGATAGGGTTGATTTTGTATATGAGCCGGGGCAATTTTCAATTCGTGGCGGTATAATAGATTTATTTTCTTTTTCTGCAGCAGAACCCTATAGAATTGAATTGAATGATATCGAAATCGAAAGTATAAGAACATTTGATACAAATTCTCAATTATCTACTCATAATATTGGCAGATTTACAATCATACCAAATGTTAATTCCGAAATATCGTATCGAGAAAAAAAATCTTTTCTTGAAATTTTACCACCAAGTACACTTGTTTTTATAAAAGATACTTCTGTTCTTCTTGATAGACTTCAGAAATGTCTTGAAGAAGCAGAGAAATTTGGAGAAAAAATGATTCACTATGATGAAGATGATCGCGTTGATCTTATTCGTGATAGAGCTTTCGTTCCACCATTTGAAATATTATCACAATTATATGAATTCAGGCAAATATATTATGACATTAGACCAAGTCTAACTGAAACTGTTTTTGAAATAACTGTACATTCCAAACCTCAACCAAGTATTAATAAGAATTTCAAATTATTAATTGATGAATTAAGTAAGTTCATTGAAAAAAAATATGTCACCCTTATCTGCTCAGAAAATAAACAACAAATAGAAAGATTCTATAACATATTTGAAGACTTAAAAGCAGGCGATATATTTCAAGCACAATATATTGGATTAAGAGAAGGCTTTATCGATGAAGACTTAAAAGTTGCATGTTTCACAGATCATCAAATCTTTTCAAGATTTCATGGCATCAAAGCTAAGATGAAACTTAATTCCGAAAAGGCATCTAATCTTAAATTACTTAAAGAATTACATCCAGGTGATTTTGTGACACATTTGGATCATGGCGTGGGAAGATTCGCAGGTTTAGAAAAGCTCAATATCAACGGACAATTACAAGAAGCAGTAAGATTGATTTATAAAGGAAATGATATTCTTTACGTCAGTATACATTCTTTGCATAAAATATCCAAGTATGTTGGTCAGGAAGGCACTGAACCAACTTTACACAAACTTGGATCTGAACAATGGAAGAACCTAAAGCATAGGACCAAACAAAAAGTCAAGGATATCGCTAAAGAATTAATTGCTTTATATGCCAAAAGAAAAGCTTCTAAGGGTTATGCATTTGCACCAGATAATTATATGCAGACAGAACTTGAAGCTTCCTTTATATATGAAGATACTCCAGATCAAATTAAAGTAACACAAGAGGTTAAATATGATATGGAGCAAGACTATCCAATGGATAGATTAATCTGTGGTGATGTTGGTTTCGGCAAAACTGAAATTGCTATACGTGCTGCGTTTAAATGTATACAGGATGGCAAACAAGTGGCTATTCTTGTTCCAACAACTATTCTTGCATTGCAACATTTCAAAACTTTGAGAGATCGATTCAAAGAATTTCCAGTTGATGTTGATTATATTTCTCGATTTCGAACAGCCAAAGAAAAAACTCAAATTCTTAAGAATGCCAAATCTGGTAAATTAGATATATTAATAGGCACACATAGTCTGTTGAATAAAAAAACTGAGTTCAAAGATTTGGGTTTATTAATTATTGATGAAGAACAAAAATTTGGGGTAGCGTCTAAAGAGAAATTACGCGAACTTAAAATTAATGTTGACACCTTAACCTTGACAGCAACTCCGATTCCACGAACCTTACAATTCTCATTAATGTCAGCGAGAGATTTAAGTGTAATTCAAACTCCTCCACCTAATAGACAAGCCATTGCAACTGAACGAAGAGTATTTAACAATGAATTAATTAAGGATTCTATAATGAATGAAGTCTACCGCGGAGGCCAAGTCTTTTTTGTTCACAATAGAGTTTCAAATCTTGGAGAAATAGCAGAGGTTATTAAAAAATTATGCCCCAGTGTAGATGTTGCCGTTGCTCATGGTCAATTAGAAGCCGAAAAACTAGAGAAAGTTTTGGTGGATTTCATTGAATTTAAATATGATGTGTTGGTATGTACCAATATTATAGAAACAGGTCTAGACATTCCAAATGCTAATACGATCATCATCAATAATGCTCATCAATTTGGATTAAGTGATCTACATCAATTAAGAGGAAGAGTAGGTAGATCTAATAGAAAAGCGTTTTGTTACCTTTTTGCACCTCCTTCTTCAACCTTAACTTCTGAAGCAAAAAAGAGATTAAAAATATTAGAGGAATTTTCAGATTTAGGAAGTGGATTTGCTATTGCGATGAAAGATCTGGACATACGAGGAGCAGGAAATCTTTTGGGAGGAGAGCAAAGTGGATTCATCGCAGATATTGGTTTTGAAGCTTATCAAAGGATTCTCGAAGAAGCCATGATGGAATTAAAAGAAACTGACTTCAAGGAAGTATTCGAAGACAAGTCCTCTAAACCTAAAAAATATGTTAGAGACATAACGATTGATACGGATATTGAAATGTTTATGCCTGACTCATATGTGAGCAATATTCAAGAGAGATTAAATCTTTATCAACAATTGGATAAAATTGAAACGGAAGAAGGTATTGAAAAATTTGCAGAATCCTTAATAGACAGATTTGGTAACATCCCATCCACTGTCGAAGAATTATTTGATGGACTTCGCATTCGTTGGATAGCTAGGGAAATGGGTTTTGAAAGAATAATCTTAAAAAAGAAAAAATTACAGGCCATTTTTATAACTAACCCTACTTCTTCTTTCTTCGATACTCCATATTTTAAGTCACTTACGAAAGCTATTGCAATGGATAAATCCACTCAACCTTTTAACTTAAAGCAAAGCCTAAATCTTTTAATGCTTATTAAAGAAAATGTTAAATCTCTAAGAATAGCCAAGGAATACTTAAATACCCTTCACAAAGCTGCATTAGCGATACAATAAACAAATTTTACATACCTTTGTTATTGTCTAATATTCTGAAATTATGGAAACAAACACACAGCAACTGCCTCAAATACTCATATACACTGAACAAACTCCTAATCCCGAATCTCTTAAGTTCGTTTGTAATAGAATGTTATTCCAGGGAGTAGCGGATTTCAAAGAACTAGGTATAGCTCAAGAATGGTCTCCTCTTGCAACAGCATTATTTGAAAACGAAAGTGTTAAAGCCGTTTATATATCCAATAATTTTGTTACCATTACTAAGAAGCCTGATTACGAATGGAATGAATTGATGGTTCCACTTAAGGACTTTGTAAAGAAATACATAGAATCTGGGAATGAAATAATTAAATCTGGTTTTCAAGAATATATTGAAAGTCTTCATATAGATTCTTTATCTGATTCTTATTCTTCTGAAGATCTAGAAGTAGTCAAAAGAATCAAGGAAATAATAGATCATTATGTAAAACCAGCAGTGGAAATGGACGGGGGAAACATTGAGTTCAAATCATTTAAAGAAGGAGTTGTTACTGTGATGATGCAAGGTTCTTGTAGCGGTTGTCCTTCATCAACAGTAACTTTAAAATCAGGTATTGAAGGTCTTATGAAGAGAATGTTACCTGTAGTTAAAGAAGTTGTTGCTGAGGCAATGTAATAATTAACTAAATATTAGACTTAACTCTTTATCAAGTTATTTTTTTATTCTCTTTTCACAATTGAAGATGAATATTTTTTATTATTGCTTGAGATTATTTTTTTAGATAAATCATAAATAAAAAAGGGTGAATTTATTCTTCACCCTTTTTTTATTAATTGGCTTCGCTAATTATATTTCAAATTTATTAGGTTATTGAAACCGCCATTTAGTTATTAATCTATGGATGACACACTGAATACATAACTGGACATGATTTCGGCGTACAAGAATAAGAAGGCTTTAATGAACTGCAACTGCATAAATTAATTGGTTTACAAACTCCTGGTTTTGGAGGTCCCTTAGCAGCAGTAGCCGCTCCTTGAGCGGATTCGCTACATGAATTTAGATAATCATTCAAATCACGTACATTCCAACATGTTGGAATTGCACTATTTGATTGTGCAGACATTGCCGAAACTTCTCCTCGAGAAGTCAATTGAACAAAAAAGAATTCTTCTGAAATCGTGGCGCCTTCTGGGCATACGCTAATTTTATAATTTATGGCCTTTTTAAAGGAAACTGGATCAACTCTTATCACAACTCTCGAGGCATTAACAGTTACCGCAGATTTGTTG
>JBDSHL010000212.1:0-4604 GCA_039918515.1 Saprospiraceae bacterium
TTTTATGGTTATTTAATTTTCATTGCGTTGGCGGTTTTTGTGGACTATAAATTGTTCGCAACTGAAAATACTGCAAATCAACATAAAAATGCTATCCAATCTCTATTGTATTGGATAAGCATCACGCTATTGACAATAGCATTTCTATATGTGGCTTATGAGAAAGATTGGTTTGGAGGGTTTCAATCTCAAGATACCTCATTAACTTCTTGGCAAGCTGTCGGTCTTTTTGTTTCAGGATTTCTTCTCGAGCAATCCTTAAGTCTCGATAATATTTTTGTAATTGCTTTTCTGTTAAAATATTTTCAGGTTCCAATACTTAATCAAAGTGGCGTCTTAAGTATAGGAATATGGACCGCCATTATTCTTAGAGGATTCATGATCATTGCGGGATTGTGGCTAATAAATAACATATCCTGGATCATCTATGTCTTAGGAATTGTATTGATCTATTCAGGGATTAAGATCTTCCGTACTGACCCTAATGAATCGATTGATCCCAATCAAAATATTGTTATTAAATTGATAAGAAAATGGTTTCCTATTACTAAGGATTATTTCGGAGGGCACTTTATTGTGCGAAAAATGGGAAAATGGGCACTTACTCCATTATTTATTACTTTAGTGGCTATAGAATTTACCGATATTTTATTTGCAATTGATTCAATTCCAGCTATCTTTGCCCTGACGACTGATCCCTTCATCGTGCTCTCTTCCAACATTCTTGCTGTTGCGAATCTAAGAGCGATGTTCACTATTCTATCAAAAATTCTTGAAAAATTAGAATACATTCATTATGGATTATCCATATTGTTGGTTTTTATAGGACTTAAAATTATAGCTTGTCATTATATTCATATAGAAGTGTGGGTAAATATGATTATAATTGTTGTAGTTTTGGGTCTTGGAATCCTGTATTCCCTATGGAGATCTTCAAAAGAAAAGAAAAACCTAAGAGATGCATAATAATTTTTCATATATAACATAATTGTAATATATTTGTGAAGGCAAAAATTTATCCGAACATATAATGCTTAACATTTTTAATTTAAAGGCAAAAAAAGAAAACGTAAAGAAAACAGAAACAAAGAAAACAGAAGCAAAGAAAACCGAGAAAAAAGGCGTCCGTATATTGCTTACAAGAAAAAAAAGCAAAGTACTTAAAGCGAAGGCAAAGCTTGAGTACTGCGGAAACGACGATGATCTAGGTTATTGTTAGTAAAAGAGATTGTTTAAATTCTTTTAATTTTCAAAATAGTTTCTTCCTTTTAAAAAAGAGGAACAAGCTGCATATTATTGATATGGTCAATATCCACCATAAAAGGTAACCATATCGCCACTCTAGCTCAGGCATATACTTGAAATTCATACCATATATTCCTGTGAGGAGAACTATAGGGATGGATATTGTAGATAATACCGTAAGCCATTTAATATCTCGATTTAACTTTATGCTACTCTGGCTGAAGATAAGATCTTTGATTCCATTCAATAATTCTCTTTGATGATCAGAAATTTCAATTAACTGAATTAAATGATCTTCTAAGTCTCGGAAATAAATAAGCGTTTCTGATTGAATAATATCGCATTCCTGTTTTTTGATTTTTGAAACCTCTTCTCTAAGTGGGTAGACAAAATTTCTAAATTTCATGAGTTTAGTTCTAATAGAATATACATCGACGACTAATTCCTCCTCTAATCCACGATGAACGCTTTCTTCAATAGCACTAATTTCTAGGTCAATTGAATCTGAGATTATAAAATAACAATCGACTATGTAATCGACGAGGGCATAGAATAAATAATCGCAATTCCGATTTCTAAGTCTAGAATTCTCTACCAACATTCGCTTTCGAATAGGAGAAAAACTATCGTCTGGATCTTCCTGAAAACTGATCAAAAATTTATTTGAAAAAAATATTGAAATTTGCTCATTTCGAATACTTTTATCTTCCATATTTAATTTAAGATATTGAAGGATACAAAATACACCATTGTCATAAATTTCTAACTTTACTCTATTGGCAATATCCATAATGTCTTCTAGAACAAGGGTATGAATTTTGAATTCATTCCCAATCTGTTGAATTAATTCTGCTTCATGGACCCCATAGACTTCTACCCATTGATTCATTGATAGATCTATGGATTTATTTGAAAAGCTTGTGGACTCTTCCAACTTTTCCTTATTAAAGAGAATGGATCTAACGCTTGAATGATTAGAAGTTTGTTTGCCAGTATAAACGAGAGAACCTGGAGATAGACCAACTTTTTTTCTTTTAGACATATCTGAAATATAGATCAAAAGTAAGAATTTTATGCTTTTGAGAAGCAATTTAGGTTGGATGAGCTTCTTTATTTTTTATGAATTCATTTAAGTTTTTAGATTTGCTGTTCATTTCGAGTAAAGTACCAATATATTCTTATTAATCAGGAATAAATATTATTATATTAATTTAGGACAATTCATTGAATTTTTTTAAAAATATATTTTCAAGGTCAAAATCTAAGGAACCTCAGGTTGTTTTTGGAAGGAATTTTGAAATCGTTAAGACTCGTGATCAACTCAATCATTGGGATCAGGCTATGCTCGACTTTGAGGCTGAGCGTTACATAGATTCAATTGAACATTTTATTCATTATCTCAATCAACCAGAATTGGATCTCATTCATATTGAACGTGGGCCTGATGCTATTCAATTTACTTTAATTCAAGGTTCAAAAATCATTTCAGCTCAAGCAGATAATAGTTGGTTTAGAGCAAAAGTAGATATTATTCAAGCAGAAAATATTAGTATTGGTTTATATAGAAAAATGCTAGAATCCTCGTACAAATTGACTTATGGTCGATATGCTTCTTTTGACAATCATGTTATAAGTATTTTATTTGATGGATATTTACAGGAGGCTTCCCCATACAAACTTCTGAATGGATTAAAAGAAATGAGTTTGAGAGCAGATAAGGAAGATGATTTAATATTGGATGAATTTGATCATGTTGAAAGAATTAATTCTTCACATATTAAGGAACTAGGCCAGCAAGAAAAAGCAATTAAGTATGAGTTTTTTAAAAAATGCTTAGATATTTCTTTAAGTGAAGAACAATATAAGACCTTCAACAAATCAAAAACTCCAGGTGGGGTAATCTATGTTATATTTTCATTCCTCTACAAGATAGATTATTTATTACGCCCTGAAGGAAAGCTATTGAATGAAATAGAAAAGGCTCATAAGAAATATTTTGAAAAGAATGATGAAGATCTTAATTCAAAATTGAATGAGCTAGAAAAATTTGTAAAGACACTTAATAACTTTAATGAAGAAACACTGAGTAAGGAATTATATCTTGTGTATCATTGTTTTCCTGTTACAAATGGAATTAGTACAGTAGACCTTTCCCAACATATTGAAATTGAATTACAGGCTCTACAATGGTATTTTGACAATCAACATTTTAAGATATGTGAAGATATTATTACTTACATTGTTGCGAGCAGTTTTTTTAATTATACCTTGCCAACAGTTACGCACAGATTAATGCATATTTATTTTGAATTAACTGAAACTGATTTTTTTAGAAAATTAGGATATCATGTTTCCTACGATTTAGATAACAATTTGGAAAAAACTGCCAAGGAATTGGTAGAAAACTGCAAAAAAGTTATTGGAAATATGTTGGGAAAAGAAATATTAGATAAGACTGTGTTCAAATTAGATCCTTCTACAAGAATTTCACTTCTGATTAGTTTTATTCGATTTATTCAAAATTTTCATTATTCGTGAAATGAAACCAATTATCGACTTATATAAAGAAGTGGTCATTCAAATTGCAACACCCTTTGCAGTTGGAACTGGGTTTTATCTCAAGAAATATAATCTAATCGTTACTAATGAACATGTCGTCCGAAACAACAGATTTGTAGTAGTTGAAGGTATAGGAATTGATCGTTTTCTAAGTCCAGTGGTCTATTTAGACAATAGTTACGATCTTGCATTTGTGAAAGGACCTGAAAATAACAACCTACCTGAGATATTCCTTGGTGATAGTCAATTGGTGGAGGCTGGAAGTGTAGTTCTTGCAGTGGGTCATCCCTTTGGATTAAAGTTCACTGCTACGCAGGGGATAGTCTCAAGCACACTTCATAAACAGGAAGACATTAGTTTCATTCAACATGATGCAGCAATTAATCCTGGTAATAGTGGGGGGCCTTTAGTCAATATCAATGCTGAAGTTATAGGGGTAAATACATTTATTTTTAGAGATGGTCAAAGTATTGGCTTTGCATTGCCTTCTAATATATTGCGAATATGTATTGAGGAGTTTTTAAAACACGGGGATTCATTGGCTACAAGATGTAGCACATGTAAAAATCTTGTATTTGAAAAAAATAATCAAGAAAAATACTGTCCAAACTGTGGTTCGGAAATAACACATATTTCGCAAATTCAGGATTACGAAGCCTTCGGCATGCGAAAAGACCTTGAAGAAATTATTAAAGAATTTGGTTATGAAGTTGAAATAAGTAGGAGAGGCCCATATCATTGGGAAATTCAGAATGAATCGGCTCGAATTTTGATAAGTTACCATGAAGAATCAGGAATGA
>JBDSHL010000213.1:0-3488 GCA_039918515.1 Saprospiraceae bacterium
AAATCTTAGCTACATTTGTTTCTAATTAAACACACCTAAATGAGACACTTAAAGAGACAACCTTCTACCTAAATTTATTTATTTTATTTTATTTATTTATAAGATTTATTGGATATCCAAATAATAAATCAATTAAATTACTATAGTCATTTTTACTATAATACCATAACTATGTAACAATTTATTAAACAACCTATTAAAATTTAATGCTATGAGAACCAAACCCTATTTGAGTACTTATTTTCTATTCTACTTTCACTTATTTTTCATTCATGTATATGGTCAGAACACAATATATACATCAGGATTATACACCAATTCCACTTTTGTTAAAACAATTAATACCACTTTACAAGTTGGCACAATAGGAGGTTCAGCTGATGTTTCCAATGGATCTGCCTCATATAATATACCCATTGCTGTTCCACCTGGTACCAATGGGGTTGCACCAAGTTTATCAATTTCATACAATTCTAATGGCGGAAATGGTCATCTAGGTAGAGGTTGGGATATTTCTGGAATGTCAATGATCTCCAGAAGTTCAAAATCTATTTACTTTGATGGTGAAGTAAATTCTATTGACTTAAGTGCTAATGATCGATTTGCAATAGATGGCTCACGATTAATTGTAAAATCAGGAATTTATGGTGCTCCTTCTTCAACAGATGGAACTGAAGTTGAAAACTTTGCTTTAACAACCTCATATAATGGGACTACCGGTAATCCTGATTATTGGGAAATCTTTACTAAAGATGGTGTCAAAATGGAATTTGGCAACTCTTCAGATTCTAAATTTTATAACTCAACCAATACAAAAATTCTTTTTTGGAGGCTTAATAAAATTAAATATAACGACGGTAATTACATTGAATACAAATATAATAATTCAGATGGTGATTCGAGAATTGATGAGATTAATTACACGGGAAATTCAGCTGCAAATTTAGTCCCCTATAATAAAGTAAAATTTGCTTACTCGATTCGTTTTGATATTAATAATACATATTTAGTTGGTACAAACTTAACTTCTAAGTATTTATTAGATGAAATAAAAGTAACAGCCGAAGGAGCAGTATTGTGTAAAAAATTTACGCTCAAATATGGTAAAAATGATGTAAATTCATTCCTCCAAGAAATAACTGAGTCAGGGGCTGATGGGACCTCTTTAAATTCTACAATATTTAAGTATGGTGAACAACCAATCCCATTTGACAATCAAGTACTTAGTAAATTTGGAAGCATAGGAGATGACATTTTTCCTGGTGATTTTAATGGGGATGGTTTTTCTGATATTTTATTTTGTCCAAGGATACAAGAAAATGGTATTTATTACAATACATCAATGAATATTTTAAAGAAAGATCCAAATCCAAATAACGTAAAGTTTACACAAACTGCAACACAAATATTGCCTCCTAGTTATTCTATCATTAATAAAAAAGGTTACCCAAATAGTTATAACTTTATGACAAATGATTTTACTGGAGATGGAGTGGATGATGTTTTTTTAGTAAAACGAGGTTTGGGTGCCAAAGGAAAAATAGAGTTAAGTGAAGCAATATTATACAAAACTAAAGTTGATGCTTCTGGCTTCGAAAATCCAACTTCAATTAGTATTGGTGCAACTGAAAAAAAAATATATGACACTAATAAAGACCATGTTATTCCTGGAGATTTTAATGGGGATGGAAGAAGTGATATTTTAATAATCATTGGAGATGGAACCAATTTTCAGCCATTACTATTTCTTGGTGGAACTCTTACTTTTAATTCTCTTGTTGCTAATGGAACTCTAAATATTGGACTTTCGTCTTGGGTTTATGCAGACAAAATAAGTATTCTTGATTTTAATGGAGATGGCAAGTCTGATATAATGGTTACAAAAGAAACCAATTCGGAAATCTTCACATTTGATGGTTATTCTGTCCGTTCTATTTATTATTCTGGATTCCCAACCAAGTGGCATATATTTTTACAATTCGGTGATTTTAATGGTGATGGCAAAACTGATTTTTTATGCTTCAATAATGGAATTTGGTATAAAAATATATCAACGGGCAAAGAATTTATCAGTTCTAATTTTACATTTAATAAAATGCCTTCAGGTGATATTAATAATGATGCTTATGCAGATAAAATATTAATTTCAGACTTTAATGGCGATGGTAAAATGGATATCAACCATGTTTTTCAACAAAACTTTGCTACCTTTTTTGATTTATACAGCTCTTTAGGAAATGAATTTATTAGAAAACAATATAGTTATCCTTTAAATCCTAGTATTGGTCAAACACCATATTTGATTGATGTTAATGGTGATGGAAGGACGGATATTCTTCATAATAATAACTTTGGTGAAAACTATACAAACCTTTTACAATTTAATAAATTAGGAACTGAATTGTTGCTAGAAAAAGTAAAAAATGGAGTTGATTATACTACTTCTTTCTTATATAGTAATATGACTTTTGGGCCTACGTATAACCAAGTAGCAATTACAGATCATCCGTTCAACACTATTAAAGCACCTTTATTCCTTGTGAGCGAACTTTCAAACCAAAATGGAATTGGTGGAAATTCTATAATGCAATTTACATATGAAGAAGCCAAGCTTCATAAAGAAGGTAAAGGTTTATTAGGTTTCAAAAAAATCACTTCTAAAAATCTAGTCTCTGGATTTCATTCCGTGGCAGAATTTGATTTTAATACTCAATTTTATGCACCTTTTTTGAAAAAATCGAGTACTTTTTTAAGTTCTAACAATTCTTTAATGAATGAGGTAACAAATATCACTGACTTTATTGACTTAGGGAAAAAACAATATTGGCCCAGGTTGTATCAAACTACAAATAATAAAGCCTTTGAAAATCAAAAAATAATTTCTTCAAATAGTTATGATATTTATGGTAACGTTACTCAAAATATTAGTAGTATTTATGAAGGAAATTCTACTATACCTTTAGAAATTACCAGTACAACAGTAAATCAATTTTATCAATTTGGAACCTCTGTTCCTTCTAAACCTGAAACGGTTTCTATTCTGAAAAAACGAGCGGGTCAAGCCGATTATACTTCCAAAACAAACTTTGGATACGATGGAATTGGAAGAGTAGTAATGAGAATAGATTTTTTCCTTTCCATAAAATCTCAAACGACACAATTTGATTACCAAAATTCACCTCTTGGAAATCTAAAATCATCCGCAGTGAGTGCCCTTGGGATTACTTCTAGATTAACAAGCTTTACCTATGACTCTAAAGGTAGATTTGTAACTTCAACAACAGATCCACTACTTCAGACAAGTTCTTCGTTGTATGATAATAAATGGGGTAAACCAATATCTTCAACAGGAATGGATGGATTAACTACTGCTTTTACTTATGACGGATTCGGTAGAGTGATTATTATTAACCCTCCAGCAGCTACATCATATGCTATTACAAATACTTTTGGCTGGGCAATTAATTCTGCTGAAAAAACAATTCACT
>JBDSHL010000214.1:0-3602 GCA_039918515.1 Saprospiraceae bacterium
CATGGGAAGCGGTTTAGATTCCTGGAAAACTGCTAAAAATTCGGAAACCTATGGATGTATTATCTACTACATTGGAAACAATCAGAATGCCAGTGGAAATTGGGAAGGTCACGGCCATGGAATGTATCTTCAAAACGATACCTTTGGAATTAAAAAGATTCACAACAATATTGTTTTCAATACTTATGGTTATGGAATTAAAATCTGGCAGACTACCACAACAGCTGCTTTAGGAAACTTTGATGTTCAAAAGAATATTGTATTTAATGGTGGTGCAGCATCAGAGAATTTAGGTGGCGTTGGCAATAATTATCGCACACACAATTTTTTTGTTGTAGCCAATGGCGTAAATAATCCTGTGGTTAATACGATTATTAAAAATAATTATACCTATTCTGGAACCAATACCCCAAGGCCTCCAGTAAATGCTTTTGGATTAAATTATGGCGTAAGAAACATGATTCTAGATAGTAACTATTTAACCGGTCAGACGAGACTGGGATTCAATAATACGCCAATATTCGATGCCAGCTTCAAAGGTAATAAGATCATTTCTGGTATTCCTGCTGCTTATGGTTATTATTTATGGGGTTTTACTCCAACAGATTTTCCCCAAAACAATTATATGCCTACTCCTGATTCTATTGGTTTTGAATATTTTGTATTACCGAATAAATATGAAGAAGGTAGAGCGCATATTGTTATCTACAATTGGGCCAATGCGAATGTTGTTCAAGTCAATCTTTCCAACTCAGGACTTAAACCGGGTGAACGCTATGAATTGATCAATGTTGAAGATTACCATAACGACATCATAAAAGGTATTTATCCTTCGAATGGAATGATTACTATTTCCATGATTAATCATACCAGTATAGAAGCTATCGGTTCAAGTAAAAAACCTGTAAGCCAATTTCCAAACTTTGGAACTTTTGTCATTCGCAAATCAACTGAATCTTCAACTACTTCAACTTCAAATAGTCCCCAATTAATGTCGATGAACATTTTTCCTAATCCTGTACACAATTCAATACAGATAGAATGTAACGGATTATTGGAAGGAAATTATACCATTAAATTAAGGAATTTAACTGGAAATACTTTTATTGAAACCAATCAATATTTTAACAAAGACCTGAATCAAATAAAATTGGATGTAAATAATTACCCTAAGGGAATTTATATCATTGAACTTATTGGAATGAAATATTCTAAATTGCAGAAAATTATTATTGAATAAACGATAACTATTCAGCCATGTATTAAAAAATACACCAGTGGAGTATAATATTTTTAGAGATGGATGCAATCTATCTTTATTAACGGTGAACGAGCTTGTTTTTGGCATGAATTTTTGCGATTTTGCAAAAATCATGACGAAAACATTCACCGACTGAATGGTTACAATAAATGTATAGAGATAATTTTTAGTTGAAGATACTTTTTAATAATTCTAAAATTATTTTCCAAATATCCTATTCCCAATTACCTCAGTCGTTTTATCCCAAGAGAATAATTCTTTATGTTTAAATCCAAGATCAATCCGCTCTTGTAAATTCTTGTCGTTGACGATAGCAAGCATCGCATCTGCTATTGATTCAGAACGGTTGGGATCAAAAAGAATCGCACCTGGTCCCGCAATTTCTGGAAGAGAAAATTGATTAGAACACAAGACAGGAATACCACAAACCAAAGCTTCAGCTGCTGGAACTCCAAAGCCTTCCAAAAAAGATGGTGCAACCGCTGCATATGCTGCTGCGGTTATTAAGGCTAACTCTTCATTGTCAATATCTTCTAAGAACTGAATTTCATCTTTATATTTGGCATGTTGATAAGCATATTCAATTTCGTTAGTCATCCAAGCTTTTCTTCCAACAATGACCAATTTTATAGCGTTTTCATTAAGGCTTTTAAATAGATCAAAAGCCTTAATGAGTCCATGAACATTTTTCCTTGGATGCAAGGCACCAACAAATAAAAAGTAAGGGTTTCCCGAAGTATATTTATTTCTGACCTGAACAATTTCCTCATCCGATAATTTTTTAAAATTATCTTTTACGCCACTGTAACACACCTCTATTTTCTCAGGAGAAATTTGAAATTGCTTTATAATATCTTGCTTAGTAGCATTAGAAACGGCAAATACATGGTGCGCTTTTTTTAAGAATTTAGGAACAAAGTTCTTATAGTATTTTCTCGCCCAAAAATTTAATTGCTCCGGGTAATGTACAAAAGCTAAATCATGCATAACCAGATATTGAGGAATAGTAGTACTCAAACTGCAATATCCATCCATGCTAATAAAGAGATCGATTTCGAATTTTTTTAGAGCCCTTGGAAGTGCGAATTCAAACCAAGCATACCAAAGAATCGGATGGCGCGCAGGCCAGCCTATTTTTATTCCATGAACATTTTTCTCAAAAATAAACTCTGGATCAAAGTCCCTATCAAAAAATATATAAAATTCATGTTCTTGATGCTGTTTAACCATTCTGCGAATGACTTCATGGCAGAACCACCCTATCCCCTCCATTCTACCCTTAAGGAGAAATCGTCCATTTAATCCAATCTTCATCTTATCTTGATGTTGCCCGCCCTTTGTATCTTTGCTCGCAGAACAAAGGTAACACATTGTATAAATCAGATATATTGATAATTGGCACCGGCATTGCTGGATTGAGCACTGCTATTCATTTAGCCTTAAAGCGAAAAGACTTACAGATTACGCTTGTTTCCAAAACTAACAAAGAAGAATGCAATACACGTTATGCTCAAGGAGGAATTGCTGCTGTATGGGATCTCAAAGAAGATGATCTCAACAAACATATCGCTGATACCTTAGATGCGGGAGATGATTTATGCGACGAGAATATTGTAAGAATGGTCATTGAAGATGGACCTCAACGCGTAAAAGAATTAATCGATTGGGGAACGCGCTTCGATAAGGATATGCATCAACAGTATGACCTTGCAAAGGAAGGAGGCCATTCTGAACACAGAATTTTACATTATAAAGACCTTACTGGTGCTGAAATTGAAAGAGCCTTGCTAGAAAAAATTTCAACTTTTGACAATATTCAAGTACTTGAACATTATTATGCCATAGATTTGCTTACACAGCATCATATGGGTTACAATGTTACAAGGGTAATGCCAGATATTGCCTGTTATGGTTGTTATCTTTTAAATTTAAAAAATTTAAAAGTTGAAACGCACCTTTCCAAAATTACAGTTCTTGCAACAGGCGGTTCAGGACAAATTTATAAAGCAACTACAAATCCTACCATTGCAACAGGTGACGGTGTTGCCATGATGTATAGAGCTAAAGGCCATGTAGAAAATATGGAATTTGTACAATTTCATCCCACTTCTCTGTACAATACTCAAGGTGATAATCCTTGCTTTTTAATCAGTGAAGCGGTAAGAGGATTCGGTGGAATACTAAAAACAAAAAATGGCATTGAGTTCATGCATAAATATGATGAGCGTCTTTCACTTGCACCTAGGGATATTGTTGCAAGAGCCATTGATTCCGAAATGAAAACAAGTGGAGACGAATACGTATATCTTGATTGTAGACATTTGAATAAGGAACAGTTTGT
>JBDSHL010000215.1:0-3128 GCA_039918515.1 Saprospiraceae bacterium
GGAACCTACGGCCGTATTCGTCATGGATACGCAGTGCGACCTGATTTATTAGCTATAGACAACCCACATCATCCAGATAAATACTTAGGCAAATTCTGGGTGGATTCCTTGGTTCATGATGAAGACATGCTTCATAAATTAATAGAATTATTCGGGAAAGAAAAAATTGCATTAGGAACTGATTATCCATTTCCATTAGGCGAATTAGAACCCGGCAAATTAATCACTTCTTCAACTTTGAATGATGAAGCTAAAGAATGGCTTAATTACAAATCTGCAGAAGCCTGGTTAGGGATAATGTGATAAAATAGCATCCTTTTTACAATTATCTAGACAAACAAATAGTTGCATCTTTTGACTTTCGACTCTTGACTAACGACTATCGACTGTCGACTTTTAACTATCGACTTTTGACTAACGACTTTTGACTATTTTGACTACCGACTTTTAACAAACTTTTTCTGCGCCGATCCCTTTTTGTAGTCTACAACTTCAAGAAAATAAATGCCTTCACTTAATCCACTAACATCCAGTTGAATTAAAGAATCATCTAGGTATATCTTCGAATAAACTACTTGACCTTGTATGTCCTTAATCACTAATTGAAAATTCTTAAAACCCGATTCCTTCAAGTCAACCGTAATCTCATTGTTTGCAGGATTAGGATAGATATTCCAATTAATGGCTCGGTCACTATTTAAAGTAGAAGTTACACAAACCCATCGACTCACAAATCCTTCACCCGCTGAATAAAGGTCACAAGAAATAGCACCACAAGAATCATAAGTTTCAAGAGCTTTACAAAGTTTATTGTTATGTCCAACAGTAAACCAGTTTGAATTAGAAGAACGGGCAACTCCGAGTGCAGAGGTATTTCCAATTTGATTGTATTCACCTCCGACAAAAAGTTCTCCATTATACTTTATAAAATCATTTATGGCAGCAATCGAATCTTGTACATCTCCTTCAATCATCGACAACCAATTCGCTCCATTCCATCTTACGATATGTTGTGTATTTAATATATTTTCCGCTTTTCTAAAATGACCTCCAATTAGTAATTCACTATTCCACACATAACTTGAGTTTACTCCATTGTATAATACATTATTAATTAATGTAATTCCATTTGGACTTAATGCATTCCAGCTACTTCCATTCCATCTTGAAATATTATTATATGGTGCATTGAAGAAAGCGCCACCAGCATAAAGATCATTCATATAAACATTCAACATATTAATTGGATATGGAAGTCCTTGTCCATAAGGTGTCGTCCAACTTCCATTCCACATAGCAATATTATTGACTATAGTGTTATTCCCTAATTGTCCAAATTGACCTGCGACCACCAATCCATTACTTGTACTTAATAAGGCTAATACTGCAGGAGCAGGATTAGTGTTTGTTACACCTCCACCTACGTCAAACCAATTACTTCCGTCCCAAGCAGCCAAATTATTTACCGCAACATTTCCAGCCATTGTAAAATGTCCACCAACGTATAGTAGTCCATTATGTACAGCAAGTGTTCTTACTATGCCATTTACACCTGAACTTAATGGCGCCCAATTTGTACCATTCCATTGTGCAATGTTATTTATACTTTGATTCGCAAATGTTGTAAACTGTCCTGCTGCATACAATTTGCATTTATAAGTTTTCATATCATAAACGATTCCAGGAAATGAACTAATATTCTGCCATGCTCTTGCTCCGAGACAAAGTCCATGATCACAAAGTTTCGAAGTATCTAATTCTGGACAATCAAATGACTTGGAAAATACGCAGCTGTCTAATTTTCCAACATTAAAGTAAAAATATTTAATCGTAATAGAATAAATTGTTGCCCCGCTTACACAGAAAGTTACTGGTTGCGAATTCCCTAGTGGTAAGAATCCACTGGTATGTCCAACATTAAAATGAGTATTGGTTAGATTTCCAATAGTGAAATTTGTAGCTGGAATTACATTGCTTAATGTTCCAGCACTTATTTGAACGGACATCGCAAACATGCAATTTGGTTTAGGAATAAAACTTTGAATGGCATGACAACAAATTCCTGGATTTGTGCTTGTTTGGGTAATATTGGTCTTTATAGAATCACAATTACAAGCTTGATTCGGAGGTGGACAATCAAAGGTTGCGCTCTTTATGCATCGTTGTTCAATACCATTTTGATCTAGATAGTAATACTGTATCGTTATGGTGTAAACTGTTGCACCACTTACACATAAATTTGCTGGTGTAATATTGCCTGATGGAATATGCCCAGAACTATGTGTCAAGCTAAAACTATTATTACTTTGATTCCCGATAGTAAATCCAATGGCTGCTAATGTGTTTACAAATGTTCCCGAATTGACTGATACTGCAATTTTAGTGAAACAATTTGCAGATTTTACATTGCTTGTGAAGTTGTAGCAACACAATCCTGGATTATTGTTTAAATTATTTATTGTGGTAGTCAATGAATCACAATTGCAATATGCAACTGGTTTAGGACAATCGAATAATTCAGTCTTTATGCATCTTTGTTCAATTCCATTCTGATCAATATAATAGTATTGTATTGTTATGGTGTATATCGTTGCTCCAGTCACACAGAAATTTGCAGGGGTAATATTACCTGAAGGGATATGCCCTGAAATATGAGTCAAATTAAAACTGTTATTACTCTGATTAGATACAAAGTAATTGATTGCAGTTTGAATATTTACAAATGAACCTGAATTAACACTTACAGCAATCTTTGTAAAACAGTTGGACGTTCCAATTTGACTTGTAAAATTATGACAACATACACCTGGATTTGAACTCAATTGATTGATTTCGGTAATTAACGAATCACAAGAGCATTTGGGAATAATTTTTGGACATTCAAAAACTTGAGGAAAAACACATCGCTGTTCTATTCCATTCTGATCTATGTAAAAATATTGCATGGTGATTGTATAGAGTGTAGCACCAATTACACAGAAAGTCGCCGGTGAAATGTTACCTATTGGAAGATGTCCAGAAGTATGAGTAATCGTAAAAGAAGAGGAGCTATTCACTGTAGCTGTATATCCTAGTGCACTCACTATATTAGAAAAACTTCCCGAACTAACCGTTACACCAATTTTGGT
>JBDSHL010000216.1:0-3446 GCA_039918515.1 Saprospiraceae bacterium
GATTATATCTATTTGCCGCCAAAGAAGGAATTCCCATTCCCGCAAAATCTGATCAGTTCTTTCCAATCATTGCCTTTAACTATTTGACTGGAACAGGTACAATATTATTTTTACTGGGATTAACTGCTTCCAATTATGCTAGTGCAGATTCAGCATTGGCATCGCTTACTACTTCTTATTGTGTTGATTTTCTAAATTTTAATAAAAGTAAAAAATCTGAACAAGAGAAAAAGAAAGTAAGAACTTTGGTACATTTGGCATTTTCTTTTTTGATTTTCTTAGTCATTGTCATTTTTTATTTTTTAAATAATGATGCCGTAATTAATAAAGTTTTTCAATTTGCTGGGTTGACTTATGGTCCACTGTTAGGTCTATTTGCATTTGGGATAGCAACTAAAAGGACTATAGAATATCCTAAATGGGTTCCAATAATTTGTATTTTATCCCCGATTCTTAGTTATATCATCAGTGAAAATTCAAAGACGATGATGAATGGATTCACTTTCGGAAATTTGTTGGTAGCTTTAAATGGCTTGATTACCTTTACAGGATTATATATGGCCTCGTCAAAAAAGAATTAATGTTAGAATTCAAACGAATAACAGAGTCAACATCAGATTATCGAGATTTAGAGAAGAAGTCTGCCAAAGAGCTTTTGGATCTTATGAATCATGAAGATCATAAAGTAGCAGATGCTGTAGCTTTGCGCATTCCCGAAATTACAATATTGGTTGAAGTAATAGTTGAGAAATTAAGAAGTGGTGGAAGATTATTTTACATAGGTGCTGGAACAAGTGGAAGATTAGGTGTGCTTGATGCATCAGAATGTCCTCCAACATTCGGAGTTCCTCAGGATATGGTTATTGGATTAATTGCAGGAGGAGACGGAGCAATTCGCAAAGCCGTCGAAGGTGCGGAAGATAGTCTCTCTCAAGCTTGGAAAGATTTATCGGATTATTCAATAGATGAACAAGATATTGTAATAGGACTCGCAGCCAGTGGTACAACTCCTTATGTTGTCAACGGATTAAAAGATTGTAAGGAATCCAGAATTACAACGGCTTGCATAACTTGTAATCCAGGTAGTCCTGTGACCATTTATGCTGATCATAAAATTGTATGTATAGTAGGTCCAGAATTTGTAACGGGAAGTACCAGATTAAAATCTGGCACAGCTCAGAAATTGATACTTAATATGATAAGTACTGCTACTATGATTTTGTTAGGAAGAGTATTGGACAACAAAATGGTAGATATGGCTCTTAGTAATAATAAATTATGGGATCGTGGTATCCAACAAATTACTGAGAAATATAGAATAAGCAGAGAACATGCTAACGAATTGCTTCTAGAAAAAAAAAGTGTTCGTGAAGTATTTAAAAAATTAGACGAACAAATTACTTAAACCATTCAGAATACATCTGATAATTTTTAGCTGTTCGTTCAATAAAAAATTGAAAATTCTCTTTATCCAGTTCTTTTAATTTTTTAGCTGGAACTCCAGCATAAATAAATCCGCTTTCCAATATTGTATTTTCGGGGATTAGCGCCCCAGCTGCGATGATAACAAATGATGGAATCTCAACATGATCCATGACAATTGCTCCCATCCCTATTAATACATCAGAAGCAACCTTGCAACCATGAACAATGGCATTATGACCAACACTTACTCTGTCTCCAATTTCAGTTATAGATTTTTGATAAGTACAATGTATTATTGCACCATCCTGAATATTGACCTGCTTGCCTATTCTTATTGAATTGACATCACCTCTTATGACGGCATTAAACCATACACTGCTCTGTTCATCAATGGTGACATCACCAATAATGGTCGCATTTTCAGCAAGAAAACAAGACTGGTGAATAACAGGAGTAAAATTTCTAACGGATTTAATGAGTGCCATTTTTTAATTGTGAACGGGTTTAACGGAATATAAATTTTCCCTCAAAAGTTTAATTAGTCCATAAGTTCCACCAAGATGTCCAGCTCCAACTGCAAAAAAACAAGATCCATTCTTCATGGCTTCTGAAATAATTGGAATCCAAGTTTTATTCCTATTCTTAACCATAATATCCATATATGGCTTTAAGTATTGGTCTCCAGTTTCAACGGTCTCAGAAAGTTTATTGAGATTTTGTTTCTTATACAATTCAATTAATCCTTTTAATGAAACATCAGAAGATATATCAGTATTCTTTAAAGATTCAACCAGACTCTTTGCTTGGACTTCATAAGGAATGGAATCAAAAATGCTTAATTGGAATTCCGTAGTCTCAATTCCTTTAAGTGGCATTTTTCGAAGATTCGCTTTATCCATAAAGACCATTTCATAAGATTTCATTTGATCTGAATTGAGTTCCTTAGGATCAGATCCTTCCATTGCGGTTAGTGAACTCAGAAATAAGGGCTTCATATGTTCAAAAATCATCATGGGCAAACCCATCTCCTGAAATTTTGAACTAACCATTTCGTAATCTTCTTTAGAAATTAAGTCAGATAACTTCTTGTCATCCTTCATATAACATTTGTCCATAATGGACATCATCTTAGACATGTCATTCATTTCATTTAAGTCAAGTTCCAGGTAAAGTGTTTTCGCGTTTTCGAAAGATTGATCAAAACCAGTTGGTAAGAAAAAATCTTCTTTAGGTATTAAATGAATGGTGCCATACAAATAAGACTTTTCTGTAAGATTATGTCCACTTATTTCCCAAAGCAAAGCATTTGGTAAAGTATCTTGTGCTAAAAGTCTGGCTTGAAGTAATAGTAGACTAAAAGCAAACAAATTTTTTTTCATGTATTGAAATTACCCAATACTAATGAATTTAAATCATAAAAAGTTCAAATTAAGATCAAATTAAGACTTTCTGATAAGGGCAACACTAATAAGAATACCTACAATGCAAGCTAAATGAATCAAATGAATCACTTCTCCATCCCAGATTCCCCAGAATAGTGCTGCAATTGGAATTAGAAAAGTTACTGAACTTGTAAATAATGGAGTGGTTAGCTTTATAAGTTTATAGTATATAACTTGAGCAATTGCTGTTCCAAAAATTCCTAAGGTGATCAACGCGATTAAAGAAGATTGATGTGCAGAATCAAAACTAAATTTATCCATCCTTGGTATAAAGAAAAATACAAATGCAAGTAAGCCAGCAATACTTACCGATGAATATGAAAGTGCAAGTGAGGGAACTTCCTGTAATTTATTTTTTACAAGATTAATATTATAGCCATAACTTGCCGTTGCTACAACAATAAATAAAGCATAAATATTAAAAGTAATAACCGAATTAGAACGTTCGAATGCTAATAATAGGGCACTCATTAGGCCAAGTATTAAGCCCATAATTTGAACACGCTTATATTTAGATTTGAATATAAATATTGAAAAAATAAAAGCAAAAGCGGGAGTAAGTGCATTGAGTAATCCTGC
>JBDSHL010000217.1:0-2043 GCA_039918515.1 Saprospiraceae bacterium
TTCAAGGAATTCAGCAGAATAATGATCAGAAATATTTTTTTAATGCTTCAGAACTACTGTCTGGTGTTTATCTAGTAAATCTAACTACAATGAACATTTCAAGTTCTCAGATTCTAATAGTTGAATAGTGATATGAATGATCGTTCTAAAATATTTGAAAATAGAAATATAATCCTTTTCAAATTTTAACCCTCTGAATTAAAATTACCATTGCTAAAATAATTTTAAGGTGCAAGACGATTTCGACGATAAAATACTTTCTAAACAAAACATAGAACATTGTATTATGGTGTTTCAACACTTATGTAACAATGGAGATCAATTGCATCAATTAAGCAAGGAGCAAATATTAGAATTATCTAAGCTTGCAGGAAAATTTTCTCGACCAGATCGAATTGAACTTAAGAAACGAAATAAGGCATTAAGAAAAAATGATAAATTAAGAATTCATATTCAAAATAAAGAAGCAAGAGAAACTGCAGGAATTAGAAAAGCGAGAACGGAAAATGTATATACAGCTCCAAAACAAATTGAAGGTCCTGAAAAACTATTTGGCGATAAAAAATATCTGCATTCCAATCGAAATTGCTACATATGTAAAAAGGAATTTACTGAAATCCATCACTTCTATGATGCATTATGTATTCAATGTGGAGACCTCAATTATGTAAAGAGATTCCAACATTGTGATCTGACCAATCAAGTAGTTTTAATTACCGGATCTCGACTCAAAATTGGATATCACACTGCACTAAAATTATTGCGCAGCGGTGCTACAGTGATCGCAACTACAAGATTCCCTGTTGATTCTGCCAAACGTTATGCTCAGGAATCTGATTATAATGAATGGAAAAATAGATTGCATATTTATGGATTAGATCTTCGACATATTCCGAGTGTAGAAATTTTTTGTAAACATGTAATGAATCAATTTGAGAGATTGGATATCCTTATAAATAATGCTGCACAAACTGTAAGGAGACCTCCAGGATTCTACAGACATTTAATGGACAATGAAAATAAATCTTGGAATGAATTTCCAGAAAATATTAAATTAATTCTTAACAATTACAACCAACTTATCAAGCGAATTAGAAAAATTCACAAGGATGATACAAATAAATCTCTAATCCCAGTTTCATGGGAGATAAAAGAAATTGGTGTAGGAATAACTTCATCAGCAGAATTGTCACAAATTCCATATAAAATAGATTTAATGGAAGATACAGATCATTTATTTCCAACAGGAAAATTGGATGTTGACTTGCAACAAGTTGATCTTAGAAAAACAAATAGTTGGAGGTTAAGACTAGGTGAAATTGAAACAGCTGAAATGATTGAAGTCCAACTTGTAAATGCTATCGCACCCTTTGTACTGAACAATCGATTGATCAACTTAATGAAACTTGAAAACACGGGTCAAAAACACATTGTCAATGTTACTGCAATGGAGGGTAAATTTTATCGATTTACCAAAGCTCCAAGACATCCTCATACCAATATGGCCAAAGCAGCATTGAATATGATGACACACACTGCTGCTTCAGATTTAGCGCAACATGGCATATTTATGAATGCAGTAGATACAGGTTGGGTTACAGATGAAGATCCTGCTGAATTAGCACAATTCAAATCCGAAATTCATGATTTTCAGCCACCTCTAGATATAGTAGATGGAGCAGCAAGAGTTTGTGATCCATTTATTGATGGTATTCTTTCAGGCAAGCATTGGAATGGAAGATTTTTGAAAGATTATATGCCCATCGATTGGTAAGAACTTTGTTATAGAACGTACGACCAAATTTATTTGGTCGATAGCACTGATCACCAAATGTATTTCGTTGATATAAATTAATATTGAAATGAACCGAAATATATTTGGTTGATTTAGGTTGTTAAAAAAAATAATCTTTGACATCAGAAAATAAATAATTTAGGGTCGATTTAAGATATGTTCGACTTGATTTAAGCTCAAGGAATTCAAGGTTATTACCTGTTTACTTAAAACCATCAACATATACTTAGAATTTATTTACTTATTAT
>JBDSHL010000218.1:0-11344 GCA_039918515.1 Saprospiraceae bacterium
AGCCCTTTTTCCGCAAACATGGTAACCCCTATGGTGAGGATAAAAATATGAGGAAGTGCTAATGTTTGCAGGCATTTTGGCTTGTAATAAAAAGTCTATTGCATAGTTTGGGTTTAACCTTCATAAAATGAACTAACAATGGAAAGTCAAAAGAATCAAGTCTTCAAACCTTATGTTGATCCCAATATCAATATGCCTGAATTTACATTTAAGGCGATTATTTTGGGTATTTTGTTCGGCGTAATATTCGGAGCTTCTACTGTTTACTTAGCCTTAAAAGCTGGCTTGACTGTATCCGCTTCCATTCCAATAGCAGTTTTAGCTATTTCTCTTGGTAAGAAATTACTAGGAACCAATATTCTAGAGAATAATATTATTCAGACCACTGGTTCAGCAGGTGAATCCATTGCTGCGGGAGTTGTCTTTACCTTACCTGCCTTCTTATTTTTGTCAGATAAGTCCGTAGGGGACAATTATTTTAATTATTGGACAATTCTTACTTTAGCTATTTTTGGAGGAATATTGGGTACTTTAATGATGATTCCTCTTCGAAGAAGCCTTATCGTTAAGGAACATGATTCTCTTCCATATCCTGAAGGTACGGCTTGTGCACAAGTTCTTATTGCTGGGGAAAAAGGCGGAGATTTTGCTAGAACCGCTTTTTATGGATTAGGATTTTCATTTGTATATGCCCTTCTTCAGAAAATTTTTCATGTCATTGCTGAGCTTCCTAAGTGGGGAACTGAACAAGCCAATAAATTTTTTCCTTCTGCTGTAGTTGCTGGAGAAATTACACCAGAATATCTTGGTGTTGGATATATCATTGGCCCGCGCATCGCTGGCGTTCTAGTTGCTGGTGGTATTATGGCTTCTTTTGGTCTGATTCCATTGCTTTCTTACCTTGTGACACCCGACATTATAGCTGCTCAATTAGCAAAACTTAATTTATTAGATATTACGCAAGCAAATGCGCGGTATGGTTGGGATCCAATAACTCATACATTTGCCCACACGGACGAAGCAGTTTATCGAGCTTATATTCGTCAGATTGGAGCAGGTGCTGTTGCAGCGGGTGGCTTCATTACCTTAATTAAGACTATTCCTACCATCGTTTCATCTTTCAAGGAAAGTCTTGGAAGCATGAAAGAAAAATCTGACATAGCTGTTTCCAGAACAGAGAATGATCTATCTTTTAAATATGTAATTTTTGGATCTCTTGCCTTAGTCATTCTATTAGCAATTCTACCTCAGGTTCCAGGTGAATCATTAATCAATAAATTACTTATTGGAATATTGGTGATCGTTTTTGGATTTTTCTTTGTAACGGTTTCCAGTAGAATAGTAGGTTTGATTGGTTCAAGCAATAATCCTATTTCTGGAATGACCATTGCAACCATTATGGGAACTTCTTTGGTTTTTATTTCTGTAGGTTGGACAGGACAATTGTATGAGCCAATGGCTTTGGTAATTGGAGGAATGATATGTATTGCAGCGGCCAATGCTGGAGCAACTTCTCAAGATTTAAAAACTGGTTATATTGTAGGAGCGACTCCTAAATATCAGCAATTAGCTTTATTTATCGGCGCCATTTTTTCTTCTATTGTTATTGGGTTCACTGTAAAATATCTAGATACTCCCACATCTGATATGCTCGCTAATGGAATTCATCATGCTATTGGAGAAAAATATGCAGCGCCTCAAGCAACTTTAATGGCAACTTTAATTAAAGGCCTTTTATCTTTTAATTTAGATTGGGTGTTTGTATTAAGTGGTGTATTTGTTGCCATTGTCTTAGAACTATGTAATGTTAAAGCTCTTTCTTTTGCTGTTGGATTATATCTTCCCTTAGCTACAACACTTCCAATTTGGATTGGTGGATTGGTGAAAGGTATTGTAGATTGGAATGTTAAACGTAAAAACAAAGTTGCAGAAGATTCAGAATTAGGTAAAGGAAGTTTATTTGCTACAGGATTGGTAGCAGGTGGTGCATTAGCTGGAGTTATTGTTGCATTGCTTACAGTTGATGAGGGTATTGCTAAAAGAATTGGTGAATTTAGTGCTGAGCATGGATTGACTTATTCGCTGGGTGATCACGGTTATAATTTACTTGGGGTCTTGTTTTTTGTTTTTATGGCCTGGGTACTATATAGAATTGGTACAAAGGATTAATATGTTAAATTTTTTATTATTCAATTGTTGCTAAGCGATAGAAATAAAATTCTTGAGGCTGCTATTCAATGTTTGGAAATTGAATGTCAATCATTGCTCGCCTTGAAGCAAAGTCTAAATGATGATTTTGTTACTACGGTTAATCAAATTAGAAATACAACTGGCAGGTTAGTTGTAACAGGCATAGGAAAAAGTGCAATCATTGGACAAAAAATTGTTGCAACGTTAAATTCAACTGGTACACCTTCAATGTTTATGCACGCCGCTGATGCGATTCACGGAGATCTTGGCATGATTCAAACGGAAGACATAGTATTGTGTATTTCAAAAAGTGGAGAAACATCAGAAATTAAAGTATTGATTCCATTAATTAAACTAAGAAAAATAAAACTTATTGGAATGTGTTCCAATGAAAATTCATTTCTTAGTATTCAATCTGATTATGTATTACATATTCCGATAGATAAAGAAGCAGAGCCAAATAATCTTGCACCGACTGCAAGTACAACTTCTCAGATGGCTATGGGAGATGCGATTGCTGTTTCTTTATTGGCACTTCGAGGATTTACACCTGAAGATTTTGCTCATTATCATCCTGGCGGCTCATTAGGAAAACAACTCTATCTTACTATCAACGATTTTAGGGTAAAAAATTATTCACCTTTCGTAAATCAAAATGATTCGTTGAAAAAAGTTTTGTTATCCATTAGCTCGAATAGGATGGGAGCTACAGCTGTATTAAATGACAACAATAAATTAATTGGAATTATTACAGATGGAGACCTTCGAAGATTATTTGAAAGTCGCACTGATTTTGAGTCTATCACTGCCAAAGAATTTATGAATCCTCATCCAAAGACCATTCAAATACATGAATTGGCCGTTTCTGCTTTAAAATCAATGCAGGAAAGTAGTATTTCACAATTGTTGGTATTACAGAATGACGAATATATTGGTGTATTACATTTACAAGATCTGTTGAAAGAAGGAATTATTTAATAATTTAATTTTTAGTATGTTTTTTCCAATTGGAGATGATGAAGTTGTAGGAGGGCATAAACCCTTATTTACCTATTCCTTAATTCTAATAAACACACTAATTTTCATATTCGAATTTAGTTTGAATCCTGAATCTGGTGAATTATTCATTAATCAATACGGTGCGATACCTCATGAAATTATTTTTGGTCAGGATATTTATACTTTATTCACTTGTATGTTCTTACACGGTGGATGGATGCATCTTATTGGTAACATGTTGTTCTTATGGGTTTTTGCAGATAATATTGAGGGGATCATTGGCACCGTCAACTTCTTAATTTTTTATTTGCTTGGTGGTCTAATAGCTTCCATGGTTCACATATTCTTTAATCCATATAGCGATATTCCAATGGTTGGCGCAAGTGGTGCCATATCAGCATTACTTGGTGCTTATTTAGTTATGTTTCCTGCTTCAAAGATTAAGGTATTTTTTTTATTATTTCTTTCAGTGTTCTATGTTCCATCCATATTTTTTCTAGGAATTTGGATTGTCCAGCAACTTATTGCAGGAGTTGGTTCAATTAATGCTATTGCCGAAGAAGCCTCAGGTGTTGCCGTGTGGGCACATATTGGCGGCTTTGCCTTTGGTGTTTTAATAGGTTTTCTGATACGTTCGCAATACAAGAATCGTTATAAATATGAATCTAACTATTCATAATTATAAGTTGCTCTTTATGGAGGAATACCAATCCTTGTATTCAACTCTCTTCTTTAATATAGTTTCGTTATATTCCTGAAGTATTGCTAATTCGTCTTTATTTTCTTGACGCAATGCGTTTATTAATCCTGGTGCCATATGTGTTGCATCGATTTCATTTTTATCAAAATAATAAGCAAAAATTCTGGCCTCATGAACAATACTAATTGCAATAGCAGGACTAAGTTGTACATTGGTTGGCTTAACTTTAGTCTTTCCATCTTGGCTTTTTCCTTCCCTTAACTCTCTAAATAAGCCAACGAGCTTATGGATTTGTTTTTGCTTAAGTTCCGATAATGGAATTTCCATTTGTCTTCCCAATTGATTTACTCTGTATGTAACAATTTCAATTTCTTCTTCAATCGTTTGTGGCAAAGGCATGTTAACGATATTAAATCTTCTTTTAAGCGCTGAAGACATTTCATATAATCCTCTATCCAAATCATTTGCAGTGGCAATAATATTAAATCCTCTTTGCGCTTGTACCTGTTGATTTAATTCTGGAATAGACATTGTTTTCTCTGACAATATTGAAATTAAAGCATCTTGTGTTTCCGTTGGAATTCTGCTTAACTCTTCTATTCGTGCAATAGAACCAATATTCATTGCATTCATTATTGGAGAAGGTATTAAAGCTTCTAAGCTTGGGCCTTTAGCAATTAAACTTGCATAATTCCAACCATATTTAATTACATCTTCATGGGTTCCACTTGTACCTTGAATTAATAAACTAGAATCTCCTGATATTGCAGCAGCCAAATGTTCAGAAAGCCAAGTCTTTGCAGTTCCTGGAATCCCTGTGAGAAGCAATGCACGTTCGGATAAAAGGCTGGCAATCGCCAATTCAATTATTTTTTTTTGACCGAAATATTTTGGTGTTATTACCATTCCATTCGAAAGCTTGGCACCAAGTATAAATTGTAATACAGCCCATGGTGACAATTGCCATTGTTCTGGTTTTGGATGTTTATCAATTTTTTTCAATTCTTCCAACTCCTGAGCAAAAGCAATTTCTGCTGATGGACGAATAATATTGCTTAATTTGTTACCCATCATAATTAGACTATTTTTGACAGACTCCAAGCTACTGCTTTTTCAACAAAGAGCAACTTCGTTTTTTTCCACGTAATTGAAAAAAAATCTGAATTTCGATATTGTTCTAATGATTCTTCACTTTCCCATTCACTAATTGTAAATATCTGATTTTTATCCTTAACATCTTGAACAAGTTCAACTGAAATACATCCAGAAAAATTTTTAATTCTTGGAGCTGTTTCCCTAAAAATTTGAACAAAGTTGTTCAGATTTTCATCGCCAAATTTCATTTTTACAATTCTGACAATCATTGAAACTCGATTTGTAATGTATCTTCTTTCTCTATATCTAATATGCGAGCTGCATTTGATCCACACAATGCAAGTACCAGATAACCAGCTTCGGTAAAACTAATATAAAAGCTACCGTTTTCTAAAGAAAAATCTTCCAAAATAAAATTTGATATTACTTTCTGTGTTTGAGTTGTAAACGAAAATCTTCTGTTCAAACAAGTCTCTTCAAATGGCTTTTTTAAAATATTAAAAACAATATTGCCAAATCTGTCAATATAAATAACTCTTGCCTGAATACGATCTTTCTGATAGACGGGTTTGACACTTATTTTTCGAATAGGATCTTGAATTTCTTCAAATATTTCATTCAAATTTTCTTCATTCAGAATATGATGAATGGCCGCTGCAATTCTCTCTTTATATTCATATGCATCGTCGCTAATTCTATATACTTTTTCAGCCTGTTCTTCATTTAATAACAATCCCAGAAGTCCATTATTAGGTAGGATAATATATTGTTCTTTAAAAAGAGCTAATATTATTCCTTCGTCTTCACAAACATTGAAAACCCAAACAATATGGATATTACTCAGTGGAAAATTAACCAGAACATTTGATAAATGAAACGCTGCTTCAATTAAGTCAAATGGACTTACATCATGACTTATGTCAAGTAAAGTGACTTGATTGTTGCTTTTGTAAATTGCAGATTTTAGGAGCGCTAATCTATGATCTCGAATTCCAAAATCCGTACATAAACTTACAATTTTCTTCGACTGAACTAAGCTCATTATATTATTGTTACTACATTTGAATATTACAACAATTCTACTACATTTGTAGCAGATCAATAAGACTATTATTTATTATAACAATAAAAATTAACATTTGTCCCAAAGTGAAATCGTTCTAACCATTGAGAATATTGATCCTCTTGCCCTCTATGGGGAAAATAATACTAAGCTTAATTTACTTCGGAAGGCTTATCCAGAGACAACAATAGCTTCCAGAGGAAGTCAAATTAGAATCACAGGCTTAAAAAAATCTGCTCAGGAGGTTAAATCTAAAATTGAGCTCATGGTTAAAATGTTGCGGGATAGTAAAGAACTTCCAATTCAAGCTGTAGAAGATTTATTGCATGGGGAGCATCCCATTCAACTTCATCAGTCAAATCTTCCAGAAAACCGCACTGTGCTCGTTCATGGTCGTGACGGCAAAGTTATCTTTGCAAAGACAAAGAATCAATTACTTTTAGTAAAAGCAGTAGAAGATAATGATGTAGTGTTTGCTATTGGGCCTGCAGGAACGGGTAAAACTTATACCGCCGTTGCTTTAGCAGTGAGAGCTTTAAAGAATAGAACAGTTAAAAAAATAATATTAACCCGACCGGCTGTTGAAGCTGGCGAAAGTCTTGGTTTTCTACCAGGTGACTTAAAGGAAAAAATTGATCCATACTTAAGACCTTTGTACGACGCTCTGGATGACATGATCCCAGCTGAAAGGCTTAGTCAATTAATTGAATCTAGAGTAATTGAAATAGCCCCTCTCGCTTTTATGAGAGGAAGGACCTTGGATAATGCATTTATCATATTAGATGAAGCGCAAAATTCTACAATTCTCCAGATGAAAATGTTTTTGACCCGCTTTGGTCCGACTGCTAAAGCAATCATCACCGGAGATTTATCACAGGTTGACCTTCCGTATCATATGAAGTCTGGACTTAAACATGCCTCGAGTCTTTTAAGTAATATTCGCGGAATAGCGACCATTGAACTGACCAGAGACGATGTTGTTAGACATAGGTTAGTTAAAGATATATTGAAGGCCTATGAGGATAAATATGAACAAGAAGCAAAAAAGAAAGAACAAGAAGAATGAAGACGGCCAAAGTAGAATATTTAGGTTTACTTCGAACTAGAGCAATACATTTGCGATCTGGTGCAGAATTTTTTACAGATGCTCCATTGGATAATCATGGTAAGGGAGAGGCTTTTTCCCCTACTGATCTAGCCTCAACATCTTTAGCTAGTTGTATGCTTACTGTAATGGGACTTGCCGCTCAAACCCATTCAATAAAGATCGATGGCGCTTATGCGGATGTATTAAAAGTAATGAAGGAAAATCCACGAAGAATCAGTCAAATAGAAATTGATATCTATATGCCAAAGTTTGAATATACCTCCAAGGAAAAATCTATTTTAGAACATACAGCGAATACCTGTCCTGTTTCAAAATCACTACATCCAGATCTTGAGGTAATCTTGCGATTCCACTGGTAATTCAGCGTAATAGAGAAAACAAATGATTTATTACTTCTAATTCTTCTGATCTGAATTCATTGGCATTTCAGTCGTTTCTTTTTTACCCTTCTTCTTACCTAGATCGAATGAAAGCGTTAATTCATGAGAACCACCGCTGAAAGTTTGAAAGGTCTGATAGGATTGATCATAAGAATAAATGAATTTAAATTGATTTACCCTAACTCCTCCTAAAAATCCAGTTCGGTTATCAGATGGACCAAAACTGTATGTGAACCCAAGAAATAATTTGTCATCTAATAAATTAGCCAATACATTTAAATCTGTTCCAAATGGCACTTCGCTAATTTTGCGAATACATAAAGAAGGTTCAAGTATCAATCTATAAGATGGTACTCTCCATTTTACTCCTAGGAATCCTATGAAATTAAATGGCTTGCTGCTATCTGCTTTTTGATTTCCTAAATTTGTTAAAACGATTTGTGGTATTGTAATTCCAAGCTTAAATTTATCAGCGAATTCCGCCCAATATCCTAAATCTACACCAAAATAATTTTCTCCGTTGACTGCATTATTAATTGTTGGATCTCCCTGTTGATGATTTCCTTCAGTAATGGCTTCATTATCTAGTGAATACCGAATATATGCCCCTGATAAACCAAGTGACATCTTAGTATCTTTATTTGCGTTAAAATTATAGGCGTAATTAAGTTGTCCAATAAATCTATTGGCTACTCCATAATTTTCAGAATACACTATTCCTCCCAATCCCATATTCTCAACTGGAGATCCATTAATACCGAGTGTTAATCCTTTGGGAGAACCATCAAATCCGGCCCACTGATTTCTAAAGTTAAAAAGAATTTTACTTTGTCCTTCAAATCCGGTATGCGCAGGATTAATTAGAAATGGATTTATAAAATACTGAGTATATACAACCGGTGTTTTTAAACTTGTTGCATAATCTTGTGATTGAACTTTTGAACTAATCAACAACAATAACAATCCGAAAAATATATTATTTAAAATTTTCATTTTCTGCTTTTTTAATTTTTTTAATTACCGAACTATGGTCACTGTTCCTTTATATACGACATCATTTTTACCTCCTTCTTTAATGACTAAGACGTACATATATGTTCCTTCATTTAAAGCTTCACCTGCCATATCATTCCCTGACCATTGATCAATGTAATCAACAGCAGAATAAACAAGCTTACCCCATCTAGTATATATGTGTAAGGTATTTTGATAATTCAGAGTACAATTAATTACAAAATTATCATTAAGTCCATCTCCATTAGGTGAAATCACTAATCTGCCTTTGAAGCATTCACCCTTAGGAGAAGCTCCGTTACAAACGGTAAAGTTTTCTTTCTTGGTGCATCCATTCGCGTCCGTAACTGTAATTGAACATAAACCCGTTTCCAAAGAGCTTGCAATTGAAGTAGATTCGTTGTTGCACCATTGATAAGTATATGGCTTGATCCCTCCACTTACTATGGCTTCATAAGATCCATCTTTAGAGAGATTGTCACTTGTACATTTTATGCGATTAAAATTTAAACTCAACCCTACAGGTTCTGAAATATTAACTGTTGCAGTACTCGTTTTTTGATTGGCATCAGTAATAGTAACCGTATAATTTCCTGCACATAAATTATCTGCAACATTCGAAGTTAGAGTCGCATTATGAGACCATTTATAAGTAATTGGTAGAGTTGCCATGGTAACTGTTGCTGTTATCTTACCCTCGCAATCTCCTTTACAAGATAATCCGTTTCCTCCATTTCTAAATTCAACTGTTAAAGATACTTTTGGTTCCCCTGAAATGATACAGGTTAAAATGGTTGCAGTATATGTTGCCGTACAATTTTTTGAATCTGTTACTTTCAAGATATACTTTCCTGCTGCGACATTAGATAAATTCTGAGATGTAGACACAATACTTAATCCTGATCTCCATTCGTATGTATAGCCTGGTGATCCTCCCGTTACACTTACTTTATTCGATCCAAGATTGGTATTGGTGCAAGTTGAATCTGTTACAATGATTACAATTTTTGTAGGAGAAGTAAAATTATAGGTTGAGGCACAAGTTGTACCATCAAGATCTGTTACAGTAACTGTATATGTTCCTGCGCAAAGATTCTTTGCTGAAATAGTTGTATCGCCTGTACTCCATTTATATTTATAAGGAATTAATCCTCCTGTAACTTCTGCTCTTATGGTTCCATTGCAATCACCAAAGCATTTAAAGGTATCTATAACAATAACAGAACACATCAAATCCATTACAATACAATTAATTCTAAAGGTTTTGGTTGTATCACAGCCTTTAGAATCCGTTACTGTTACTGTGTAATTCCCACATTTTTTGCCGATGATTTTACTGGTAGTGTCTATTATTGTGATGTTGCCTTTAATCCACTTATATCTATATAGAGGCATTCCTCCAGTTACAATAAGGTCTATACTGCCATTGTTTCCAGGTAAGGTTTCATGAGTAATTGTTGCATTAATTATTATGGGAAGTGCGTCCGGAACAGTTACCGTTACCATTCTTGTAACCGTATTAGGAGTAACTCCTAAATCTGTAATTTCTAATTTGTATGTTCCAGCACATAATCCAGTAGCATCCTTAGTATTTATTGGAGGGACTAGCGGTGTATTATTTGTTGAATTTAACCATCTGAAAGTAAAATTGCCACTTCCTTTAGTTATCGTTGACATTATCGATCCATCACATACTCCATTACAACTTATGCCATTAATCGAAAAGACTGCCGTTGGAAGTTCTATAGCACAATTAATTGTAATATTTGAATTCGTTGTTTTAACAGTAATCGGGTCGTTGCAACCAGTAATATCAATTGGTCCATTGTTAGACAAATTGATAAAAGTCAAAGGCACCGTCATATTACAGGGTCCATTTAACTGAAAACATAAATACATTAAAACAGAACCATCCGCCAAGGTAACTTGTGGAGTGGTATTTTTATCCCAAAGGATTCTTATGCTATCATTTGAAACTTCAATATTCGAAGGACCAAAATTAGGTACTGAAACATTGGATACTTTAGAAAATGCCATCTTAGTTTTATCAAATTTTAAAGCAAACTGAAAACCTTCTACACATTTGAAATTGTTCACATAAATTGGAACACACAATTCGCTATTAAGAACTCCAGTTGTATCTCGAGTATATAAACTTACTGTTGTTTGTGGTCCAATGACTTTGAAAGATCCATTCTCAATTTTGTAAGGAAGAATGTCACCATTTCCATTTCCCGAAACTTCAATAACTGTTGGTGGTTCATCTACAATGTTCATTGCAGTGATTGTGTTAATTGCACCTACAGCTATAAAACAGACTTCAAATAATGGTTCATTATCAGGAAAAGTGTAAGCTAAAGCACTTGAAGGATTCCAAGAAAATGCCAATTTTGTTGAATCCGTCGATAAATTTACATCTGCAGTTCCACTGAAGAATGGTAAGCTTAATTTTCTTGTTAAGACATAACTAGCTATACTCTTATCCCATCTTAAAGAGCCTTGAAATGTTTCAATTTTTTTAAAGTTCTTGGCCAAAAATCTCACACAACCAGTATCTCCTTTAGGAACTTCTATCTTAGTCAATAAAAAAGTAAAAGTAGAATCACCTCCACCACCTCCTCCTTGACAATTCGGTCCATTCACTTTTACTTTACCATCAACTAAAGTGTATGGTACTTTCTCATCTTTATCATTAATGAATTCAATATCACTGGGCCCTTTGACAATTTTAATTAAATTGGAATCACAAGGATTGCCAATTAATTTAAAGTTGATTTTAAATAATAGAGTATTGT
>JBDSHL010000219.1:0-3497 GCA_039918515.1 Saprospiraceae bacterium
TATTTATGAGTTTTATCAGTCCTGATGGATCCATTCAAAGCTATAAGAAAAGAATATCAGTTGATTCAACTACCAAATAAATATATTCAAAGGATAGAGAGAACAATATAGGATGGTAAAGGAAAAAAATAAATTTGATTCTAGTCTTAATTGGCCTATCGCGATATTTGTTATTTTAGTTAGCTGTGTTTTTATTTTCCCTCCAGAATATCTTCTAGCCAAACAAATTTCAAAGTATGCCATACATTGGATGTTTATTTGTCTTGCATTGGGAATTATATTTATGTTTTTGAATTTAGAAAAATTGCTTTATACTGCATTTATTTGTTGTGGAATATTAGCAAGTTTTTTGTTGTATTCTTACAATAGTTCAATTAATCATGCACCGAATAAAAATGACGAATCGATAACTGTAGAATTTATTAATCCAAGTTTAAGTACAGTAGTTTATGATTCAACATTAAGCCTTCTTAAAAGAAGGAATACAGATATCATTATACTGGAAGAAATAACACCTGAATGGAACAAGCTACTGGATACTTTAAAAGAAATTTATCCTTATTCAGTTATAATAAATCGGGTAGATCCTTACGGTAAAGCTGTTTTTTCGAAGTTCAAACTCGAGTCCATTGATACATTCACATTATTCAATAATCCCATAATCTTGGTTAACACCAATTTAAAGAATAATAAAAAAATGTTTATTACAGTTGTTAATTCGCTGCCAGCAATTACAATGACTGATTTCAAAAAATTAAATAATTTACTAAATCAATTATCCAAAGTATTGTTAAATTTAAACTCTAGTCAAATACTTGCCGCAAATCTCAACATAGTTCCATGGGCTAAGGAAATGAGAGAATTTAAGCTTAATGCAAAATTGAATTCAAGTAGGCGTGACAATAATGATGGGAGTTTTAAAAATAATTTATGGAACATATTCAATATTCCAAAGAACGAAATTTTTTATTCTGAAGATTTAGAATGCTCGGATTTCGATGAAATTACGGATTCAAATTTGAACCCGATCGGATTATTTGCTAGATATCAGTTTAAAAAACAGTCAAACAATAAAGAAAATTAATTACCCCAATTATTTATTTATAAAAGTACAAGAAGGTGCAAATGAAAAAATTTATTTTGTTAATTTATATTTTCGGTCTATCTCTAATGAAATTAGCATCTCAAAATGTAGAATATTTTCAACAGAAGGTGGACTATGAAATCAACTGTAAATTAAATGATAAAGATCATACTCTAGAGGCACATTTCAAAATTCTATATCATAATAATAGTAAAGACGCACTTGATCGAATAGGAATGCATATGTGGCCAAATGCATTTTCAAACAAAAAAACGGCATTCGCAAAACAAAAATTATTACATAGAAGCAGTAAATTTTATGATTCAAATGAAAGTAAATCTGGTAATATCAAGGTATTGAATTTGAAAGTAAATGGAGAAAAAGCTGAAATGCAGTTTGTTAATAAAAATCCAGATATGGCTTGGCTAATCTTATCTCAGGTATTGAAGCCAAATGCTACAATCGAAATTGAGGGGGATTTTAATTTGAAGATTCCATCTTCATTTAGTCGACTTGGACACGTAGATCAGAGCTATCAGATTACACAATGGTATCCTAAACCAGCAGTATATGATAAGAAAGGATGGCATTTATTTCCTTATTTGGATCAAGGAGAATTTTTTGGAGATTTCGGTAATTATAAAGTCACTATAAGTATTCCAGAAAATTATATTGTTGCAGCTTCAGGCATATTAATGGACTCCAGTGAGCTCAATTTTTTAGAAAGAAAGATTAAAGAAACGAATCAAAAATTGGCTTCAAAAAATGGAGTAGTTGAAGATAATAAAGATTCATCAGTACGTTTTAAAACATTACATTATGTTGCTGAGAATGTGCATGATTTTGCTTGGTTTGCAGATAAGACTTTTTTGGTTAGAAAAGGTGAAGCGAAGTTCGCTTCAGGCAAGAAAACGGAAACATGGGCATTTTTTAATGATAAGAAGTTTTGGCCAGATGCAGCTATGTATGCCGCAAAAGCACTTGAATTTTATTCAGAAACCTTAGGAGAATATCCATGGCCTCAAGTGACAGTAGTCCATAGTGCATTAAGCGCAGGTGGAGGAATGGAATATCCTATGATAACTGTAATCGCGGATGCAAGTAGTGCTAAATTTCTTGATGACGTTATCTGTCATGAAGTGGGTCACAATTGGTTACAAGGAATTATCGCAACCAATGAAAGAGATCATGCTTGGATGGATGAAGGAATTAATTCTTATTATGAGCATAGATATATGGCAAGAAATTATAAAGATTTGTCCTTACTGAAGAAATATGGTGGAAAGTACTTTAAAAATCTTAGGATTAATTCGGAAACGGAATTATTATATCAAATATTAGCTCATTTAAATCTTGACCAAAACATAAATCTAACGTCCAATGATTTTACTTATCTTAATTATGGATACGACGTATATGAAAGATCGTCAGAACTATTTCTATATCTAGAAGAATATATTGGTATCAAAGAATTTGATAGATTAATGAAATTGTATTTTGAAACTTGGAAATTTAAGCATCCTTATCCTGAGGATTTACAAAATATATTTAGAAATAATTGTAAGAAAAACACGGATTGGTTTTTCAATGATATTCTATATTCCAATAAGAGAGTAGACTACTCAATTACTGGAATAAAAAAGAATCAAAGTTCATTTACTGTAAATTTAAAGAATAAATCAAAAATAATTGCACCTCTTAGAATAGGAGGATTTAAAAAAGACAGTTTGCTTTCGAATAGCTGGGTAGATGGATTCTTAGGAAATAAGTCAATTGAAATTCAGGGCTATGATTTTGATAAATTTGTTATAGATCCTGAAGGTAAATATTTTGATTTTAATAAGACCAATAACACGATTAGGACCCATGGTGTCTTTAAAAAAATTGAACCTGTCAGCATTGGAATAAAAAACATTTATAAAAGTCCAGATAAAAGTTCCATCTTCATTTACCCCTCCATTTTATGGAATTATTACAATGGATTTATGTATGGCTTAACAATTGGTACCCCATTAGTTCCTAAGCCAAAATGGAACATAAGAATCTCTCCAAAGTATGCTCAAAAAAGCAATACTTTAGCTGGAATCGCTGAATTTAGTTATAGAAAAAATTGTACTTTATCACTTATTAATTTTTTAAAATTAGGGATCACAGCCAAAAGTTTTGCTTATGGTTATCAACCTCTAACCAATAATTTTTTAAATTATATCCAATTTAAACCATTTATAACTTTGGACTTTAGTACAGATAGGACGAAGTTTATTACATCAAAGCTTTCTTATGAAATCTTTCATGTACAAGACAAGATATTTGAATATTCAATTCTCGATAGCGGTTTTCATAAAAAGAATGTACAAAATAATATTCACAAGTTGAAATACTATTACTCTATACCAGCCTTGCTTGGACCATT
>JBDSHL010000220.1:0-3156 GCA_039918515.1 Saprospiraceae bacterium
AAACTGAATGCCATTTAATTTTTGCATCCGGTAAAAATTTAAACATTAGTGCAAATAAGACCGTAATGATGACGAGAGAAAAGGCAAAATTGAGTATTTGAAATAAAACTAATAAGGATTCTGACCAATGCTGCGATACCCATGAACCAAGCGCGGCTAGTAAAGAAGAGATTACAAGTGACACAAGCAGTAAAAAAGAAATCGAGATGATCAAACCAAAAGAAAAAATTCTGGATTGGAGGAAAGACCAGATTCCAGACTTGGTTGTTGATGCTTTCACTTCCCAAATGGTATTCAATGTTTTTTGTAGTTGCACAAATACTCCTGTTGCACCAACTAAAATTATTATAATGCCCATGATGGTTGCCCATAGTGAATCTTTGCTTTTGTTGGCTATGATTAACATGTTCTGAATCTGATCGGCAGTATCAATTCCCATAGCCTGTTCAATCTGACTGTGTAATCTACCACTAACAGCATCGTTGCCAAAAAAATAACCTGCAATTGTTGTGACTACTACTAATAGTCCTGGTAGGGAAAATAAAGCATTATATGCAATGATAGCGCTCTCATTAAAAGGGTCGCGGTTCCACCATTTATTAAAAACGATTTTAAATCGCGTAAATGACTTGGTGAAACTGATTTTTTTCATTTGTCAAAGTTGAATCACTAATTTCTTTTATTTTTATGCACATCTTTCTAAGCTGAATTTGCAAAAATCCTTTGAAGAAATTTATTTTTATTTTCGGGATTTACTTTATTTATAAAAATATATGTTTCTTTGTAAATGGATGGATAAATCGGCTGAAACCATTACCACTTTGGAATTATGTTTAATGAGATTGATAGGTGTTACACTTTCGTGCAATGTATTAAATCGTTTTTTGAGTTCACTAAATACTCTATCGCGTTTCGTTTTTTAATAAAGATATGTCTACATTAAGTAAATAATTTATTCATTAGTATTTTTCTTTCATCTTTTGCAAAATAAAGAAATCTCTAGCACGCGCCTATGAAATGATTCATGTAATGAACTGCAAAAAATATACAACTAAAACATAGAAAATAGCAACGGTGAAGAATCCTTAATGCGATTTGCCAACCAATTCAACAATCCAAAGCGATAAACCGATATTCAACAAAAGTTCAATAAAAAAAATCACAATAATGATGTCTATTTTTGTAATAATTGTTGAAAATTCATCGGTTGATTTATGAATGATCTAGAGCTTGAATAAATTAAAATTGGTCTTTGCATATCCTTATGATTTTTCAAAAAAAGGATTTTAAAACCGTTGCTTTATCTTCTATGGTGATTGCTCTTGATTTTTATCGATAAGAAACTTTTTCGTGGACTGCATTCTTAACATCGTCTTTTACCTGCTCTGTCCTTGATTTGCCTTTTTCAATTAAATTATTAGCATCGCCTTTTGCAGATTCATATTTCTCGGTGATGGTATCTAAAAAATCATCAAACCTTGATTTTAACTCTGCTACATAATTATCTCCATATTTGAAGATTTTTTTTCGGGTATTTGTACCTTTATCAGAGGCAAACAATATTCCGATAACTGCACCTGTGGCTACGCCTGCAAGTACGCCCAATAATACCTTTCCTGATCTCATTTTTTTGTTTTTAATTATTTAGAATGATTATTAATTGTTGATGACACAAAGTAACAATGGAGCAATGCTAAAGCCGTTACATAATTTCTGGAAATTATTACATTATGATCCGTAAAGGAGTGGTTTTGCTAATATGAATTTCAAAAAATATGTTAAGGGCAATTGCAAAACGGAAAGTAGGTTACGCGGAAAGAAAAATAGGGGACTTCAGTGGCGGAATATTTTCCAAATGGTCAAGAGCTGCCAACCACTCTTGAGAAAGTGACATTCAAGAGTTAGTTTCGTTCTTTGATTGTATCAACAAAAAAACGTTAGTCTTATGTATTTTTATCAACCATTATAAATTCTTGTAGTTTTCCTTTATATATCTGATTAAAATAATTTATAATTTGTTGTTGTCAGGTAAAAAGAATGTAAATGTTGAACCTACATTGGGTTGTCCTGATGCTGTGATTGTCCCGTTGTGTTTTTGAACAATTTTTTTGCAGATTGCCAGCCCTATCCCTGTTCCTTCGTATTCTGTTTTGCCATGAAGGCGTTGAAAGAGTTCAAAAATTTTATTTTCATATTGTTGTTCAAAACCAATTCCGTTGTCGGAAATTTTTATTTTCCAAAACTTATCGTTTTGTTTTATTTGTTTTACAATTTCATTGACGGTAACTTTTTCAGCTGTTATTAATATATGTGGTGCAACATCGGGTTTTGAATACTTGATAGAGTTGCTAATAAGATTTAAAAACAGTTGGTGCATTTGAACAGGCACAGCATTAAGAATCGGTAAGTTCTGTGATTCAATGACTGCTTTTTTTTGTGTGATCATCTCGTTCAAAACAGTTTGTACTTCATTCATTGTTTGGTTCAAATCTGTTTCTTCAAAGATTACTTCGCTTGAGTTGTTACGTGAAAAACTAAGTAATGATTCAATCAGGTTTTGCATTCGCTTTGCTGCTGCATTGATGCGGCTGAAATAATCTTTTCCACTTTCAGATAACTGTTCTCCGTCTTTTTCTAAAATGCGTTTTGAAAATCCCTGAATTTTTCGCAAAGGTTCTTGTAAATCATGACTAGCAACGTAACTGAATGAAGAAAGCTCAACATTAGTATTTTCAAGTTGAATGTTTTTTACTTCCAGCGATTGATTCATTTCTTCTAATTGCTTTGTTTTAAGAATTAATTCTACTTTGTTTTGTTTTTCAAGTGTGATGTCTCTTAAAAATGCAATGAACAAATTATTTCCTTGTTGTTTTGTTTGCGAAATGGTGATAGAAATGGGAAACTCATTACCTTTTTTATTAAGTGCAGTCAGTTCTAATGTTTTATTTAGAATCCGTGCTTCACCTGTATTCAAAAACCGTTTCATTCCTTCTTTGTGCGCTTCTCTGTATTGGGTTGGAATGATGGTATCGGATAAATCCAATCCTAAAACTTCTTCTGCTTTCCATCCGAATATTTCTTCTGTTTTAGGATTCCATAATGAGATAATACTTTTTTCGTTAATTACAATAACTGCATCGGGAGCATTGTTGATTA
>JBDSHL010000221.1:0-2802 GCA_039918515.1 Saprospiraceae bacterium
ATGAAGAGCATTGTATTTCTCATCGTTGGCTTTGTAAACAGGTGTGTCATAACCTGCTGCAGCGATCCTTAACTGAATTTGATCTAAAGAGATCTGTTTTGGGTTGAAACTTAAGGCCAATTGATGAGTTTTAACATTCCATTTTGCTTTAGAGACTCCATCAATTGAAGAAGCTTTTTCAATCGTGTTTTTGCACATATTGCAATTGCCATTAACTTCAATGCTTGTTTTTGTCAAAGGATCTTTAGAATAAGCCAATTGAACAAAAAGGGTAAAAGCAAATAAAAACCAAATCTTTTTCATCACATTATTTGTAGTTTTAACGCGATTAGATAGTTATTGGTTCTTGTCTTTATTTAAATATAATATATTTTTAACTAATAGTGCGCCTAAATACCTATTTTTCGCCGAAAATATGATACAGCGTATTCAAAGTTTATGGTTACTTCTAAGTGTGGTTTTCTTCAGCATGGAATTTCTGGATTTCAGTTATTTTGCCAAATCTACAGTTGCAGGAATTGCTCCTTTAGAGGATATGATCCTATCCAATAAGGAAAGCCTAGTTATGCTTGCAGGAAGTGGATTATCTGCGGCATTGGCTCTAATAGCTATCTTTTTATATCATAACAGGAATACACAAATACTTGTTTCAGGGCTTTCAGGCCTGGCTCAAATTGGCTTATATTTGGGTTTTGGCTTCTATATTTTATACAATTCAGGTGTTTTTGGGTCCTTTAAGGCTGATTTCGGTGTCTATTTTGGGCTCTTTGGAATGACATCTAACTGGTTGGCAACCAGGGCAATAAGAAAGGATAACGAACTTGTGAAGTCAATGGATAGGTTGAGATAATTTTTATGAATTTAGGTTATTTTTTATAAAAGTTCATTATCTTTGCAGCCCTTTATTAAATAATATCATTTTATGGCTAATCATAAATCGTCCTTAAAGAGAATTCGTCAGACAGAAGTTAAGACTTTGGCTAACAGATACTATAAAAAATCTGCGCGTACTGCTATGCGTAAGTTAAGAGAGTTAACAGATGTTGCTGATGCTAAGAAATTCCTACCTAAAGTAGTAAGCATGATCGATAGATTAGCTAAGAAAAACACATGGCACAAGAATAAGTCTAATAACTTAAAAAGTAGCCTAATGAGACACGTAGCAAGCTTATAAATAATTTAGAATTATAAAATAAATCGTGCCTAGTTCAGACTTAGCACGATTTTTTTTTGTTTAAAATAAAACCTTCTCCAATAATAATATGATGATCATAAAAAGAATCGACCTAATGTATTCGGAACAGCGAAGATTATTTTTATGCAAATTGAATCTGACCTTCAATAACAAATAAAAATTATACTGATGAAAGTAGCAATATTTCGAAAAGGGCATTTCAACGCAGCTCATAGACTTTTTAAACCTGAATGGTCTGATGAGAAGAATATGGAAATTTTTGGAATTTGCAGCAATCCCAATTTCCATGGTCACAATTATGAATTAGAAGTAAAGCTGAGTGGAGAGTTGGATCCAAGTACAGGTATTCTTATGGATCTTAAAGTTCTAAAGGACCTTATACATGAGCATATTGAATTAAAATTTGATCACAAGAATCTAAACCTTGATCTGCCAGAATTTAAAGATAAGGTTCCAACGGCCGAGAACATCGTTATTGAAATTTATAATATTCTTAGACAGGAAATTGAACCACATCTCGACATAATGATCAGATTATATGAGACCCCAAGAAATTTTGTAGAATTTCCTGCTTAAGCCCAGATTTTGAAATATAATAGCTCACAAATATTATTGAACAATTTACCTTTTCAATTGAATACAAGGTGCTTGAAGGAAGTTAAATGAGTCGAAGGAAATTCCAGTACTCATACAGTTTGATTTGGGACTAATTACTGTTAAATATCTTAGACTGGAGAAGGATTTCATTCTTATCTCTGATGGTCAAAATTAAAATTCCGTCATTCATTTCTGTCAATTCAATTCTATGGTTCTCTTCTGCAATTTTTCCATGTTGTAGCTCTCTTCCGAATAGATCAGTAATTGTATAAGAAAGACTTTTGTTGGAATTTGGACTTTCAATTATAAGGCTATGTGATCCTAAGTTTTGTAATATACTTAAGCGATGGTTATTACTGTCATTCGAATTAATTCCGGTAGTGATTCCACAAGAACTTCCGAGTTGATACAAGGTATCCACCTCTCTTTGGGTCAGTGCCCGATTGTAAAATCGAATGTCATCAATCTTACCTTCAAATAATTTTCCAATACTTATGAATCCATCACTTGTATTGATTAAATATTTATCGGATTGATCTGAAATCCTTAGTGTGTCATTTTGATATAGATCCCATTTTTTGTTGTTGTATGTTCCTACTAGATGGTGCCATTTTTTTTCAGGAATCGAATCTGGACGTTTAGCCCAAATTGCATAATCTCTACCAGTTCCGAATAAAGGAGTATTTGCATCAAACAATTCTAGATAATAAGCATCGTTAAACGAATTTGGGACGATTTCTTTTTTAAATAAATACTCCTGGTCTGCAAAACGAGTTGAGCCCCCTGAATACCATAGACTGATACTAAAGGAACCATTTACTGGAATATTGAAATCGCTATCTGCATCAATTTTAATAAAATTGAAAGTATCCCTTGGAAACTGATAAGCGCAATTCGGATTGCCGAAGCGGTCTTCAGTAAGTTTGAGATTTCCAATGATCTTTCCATGGTGATTGTTGCCACTGATGTCAGAGGTATTACCACTGAAACCAAGATTCAGCTTAAGACTA
>JBDSHL010000222.1:0-7182 GCA_039918515.1 Saprospiraceae bacterium
GAATGCGAACTAATTACCAATGAACATTCAGGTAGAGAAATATATTATAGGCTCTACCCCAATAAGATGAAAGAAGTAGAAGAATGGCTTAAGCCTTTTCAGCAAATGTGGGAAAATCGATTTAACCAATTAGACAAACTCTTAAAAAATAAAAAAATAAACTCAATGTTAAATAAGTCCTTACCAGAATTCAATATTGATAAAGTATCTAATTCTGTATTTATTAGAAAAGAATTTGCTTTTCCTCTTACGCTCGTATGGGAATCATTTACAAATAGTGAAATATTAGATCAATGGTGGGCCCCTCTTCCTTGGATAGCCAAAACCAAGAATATGAATTTTTCAGTGGGTGGTCATTGGTTATATGCAATGGTAAGTCCTAGTCTTGAAGAACATTGGTGCATTGTTCATTATCAAGCTATTCAAATTCATGAAAGTTTTATGGCTGTGGATGCATTTTGTGATCCTAATGGAATAATCAATGAAGATTTACCAACATCAATATGGGAAGCTAATTTTACTACAAATAATGAGATGACTATTGTAACATTTAAAATTAGTTATCCCAATCTGAAACAACTTGAAGCCATCATAGAAATGGGATTTGAAGAAGGATTTAGCAAAACCTTAATATACTTAGACAAACTATTACTTAAATTAAATAAAAATTAAAACAATGAAATCAAACATTCAAATTAACAACACTTCAAAATGGGTATCCTATATTCTTCAAGGAATAGTTGCCCTGATGTTTACCATGGCAGCTGTAAATAATATACTTCACACAGAAATGGCTGTCAATGGAGCTAAAGAATTTGGTTATTCATCAGATTCAATACTGTGGCTTGGAATAATACTAATAATATCAACTATATTTTATGTTATTCCGAAAACCAATGTACTTGGTGCAATCCTTCTAAGTGCATGGTTAGGTGGAGGAGTAGCTACACACCTAATTCATCAAGATCCAATTTCCAAGTTAATGGTTCCTGTCCTATTTGGAATAGTCATTTGGTTAAGTCTTTGGTTAAGAGATAGCAAATTCAAAGAAGTATTTCCCTACCATTTATAATATGCTCTATGAAAAATAATGAATCAGTCTTTATAGAACGTGTCTTCGAATCTTCCATTCAAAATGTTTGGAAGGCATTAATTGAAAGAGATTTAATGAAACTCTGGTACTTTGACCTTAAAGAATTCAAAGCTGAAATAGGATTTATTTTTGAATTCACTGGCGGTCCTAGCCCGGAAAAACAATACAAACATGTCTGTGAAATTTTAGAGGTAATTCATGAAAAGAAATTAAAGTACAGTTGGAAGTATGAAGGATATGAAGGAATTTCATTTGTTAGCTTTGAACTTATGGAGCTTGGAGATCATACCAAGCTCACATTAACTCATGAAGGACTTGAAAACTTCCCTCAAAGCAATATTGATTTTGCAAAAGAAAACATTACGGAAGGATGGAATCATATCATCAATGTTTCATTAAAAGAGTTTTTGGAAAAAAATAATTTATAATATTTCTTTCTTCCAACCTGTTATACCAATGTGAAATAATAGTTAGTTCACTGCTTTTTGGTATAATGCTGATGCTTCAATCACCATGCTGGCATGAGTTGTTTGCATGCTTAGCATGCTGACATTTATCGTCAGCATACCGATAGAATTCGAAATTTAAAATTAATTATTGGACTATTTTATAATTCTCGTCGGTTTTATTTATTAAAGGATTCATTGAGAGCTCTTCAATTAATCAATTTAAAAAACATCCACTTTTCAGTTTTTTTCAAAATAATACTTTGCAAAAAAGGCTGACCAGCTGCACTTAGTGCCTCAGCAAAAAAGTTGTTATGCTCATCTGGAAAATAAACATCAAAAAAGAGCTCTAGAAGCCTGCGACATACTATTTACTTTTAGGGTTCAAAAGAACTCAAAATTGTCACAAATAGGCAAAGAAGTTCTGAATTGGATTTTAAATCAAATGATTTTCATTTTGTAACTAATTGATTTTCAACACTTAATAAAATACTATTTAAAATTTTAATTTCCTCATTCAAAACATACTTACATTTGATATATCAAATATAGATAAGTCAAGTAATATGGAACAATTAAACGACATTATATTTTATACAATTGATAAAGCAATTAGAACTTACAGGCAGTACGCTCAAAAAGAATTAAAAAAGGAAGGATTTTCTATTACCATCGACCAATGGCTGATTATTAAAAATATTCTAGAGTATCCTGAAATATCTCAGCAAGAATTAAGCGAAAAGGTCTTTAAAGACAATGCTTCTGTTACAAGAATTATTGACCTGCTTGTAAAAGCAAATTATTTAGAAAGAAATATTAGAAGTTCTGATAGGAGAAGAACCAAACTAAAGGTAACTTCTATTGGCAAAAAAATAATTATTGATGTTCATAAGATTATATTAAAAAACCGATCCACAGCATTAAATGGACTTTCTGCAAATGCCATTGAAAAAATGAAAACTAGTTTACAAGAAATTATTAAAAACTGCTCAAAATAAAATACATTAAAAACTTTTATCATGAAAAATATAATTTTAATTACTGCTCTTTTAAGTTTAGAATTGTCATGTTCCAATTCGCAAAACAAACCTTATGATAATAATGCGTCAGTTGGCAGATTTGCAAACAATGATACTTGCCATAAGATAGATGAATATTTGATGAACTTAGCAAGTGAAAAGAATTTTTCCGGCGGCCTATTAATTATTAAAGACGGAAAAGAAATTTTATGTAAAGGCTATGGATGGGCGGATAAAGAGAAGAAAATTTATTTTACTCCTTCAGTCCTTACATCAATTGGTAGTATAACAAAAGCATTCACCGCCACTGGAATAATGAAATTGGTTGAGCAAAATAAACTATCACTTGACGATCAATTAGTCAAATTTTTTCCTTCTATTCCATCGGATAAAGCTAAAATTACCGTTCATCAATTACTAACACACTCTTCAGGATTTCATGAATTTTTGACTAAAGATGGAGGAGATTATGAAAAAATCAATACTGAAGATTTTCTGAAAAGAGCATTTTCAGAACCGCTAGCCTTTACGCCTGGTGAAAAAGCCATATACACAAATGTAGGAATGAGTATTCTAGGTATCATTATTGAAAAAGTATCGGGGCAAGAATATGAGACCTACTTACGGAGAAATGTTTTTGAACCCATTGGAATAAAAAATATTGGTTACCACTTTCCAAATTCCTTAGACGATACCTTAGCAATTGGTTATCAGAATGGTAAAAGTTGGGGAACTCACCAAGAGCACTTTACAAAAGCCGGCGGAGGACCCTATTGGAATTTAAAAGCTAATGGAGGATTAGAAGTCTCACTTAATGAAATGGAGCTATGGATAAATTCTTTCACGAATGCAACTGTGTTAAATGAAGCAAGTATACAAAAAATGTTTACCGCTCATATCCAAGAAGAAGGAAATGGGGATGAATCTTTTTTTGGATATGGCTGCAATATTTCAAAAAGTCGTAGAAATACAAAAATGATTAGCAATGGAGGTAGTAATGGAATTTATTTTGCACGTATTGTTCGCTTACCTGAAGAAGGTTTAGTTTTTTATATGGTAACCAATGAAAGCTCTATAAATACCAATATGGTTCTACCGAATGTGACACAACTCTATTTTCAAGGAAAAATAACACAAGATGCAATTACGCTAAAACAAAAATTTGAAGGACCACTTGAAAAGAGAATTTACGATCTCTTGATTACTTCTAAAATAAAATCATTAGAAACTGAACTAGAAAAGGAAAATATTCAAGTTGATAATGATATGATGTTACTAAATGTTGGTCGTGTACTTCTTGAAGAGAAAAAAAATAATGAAGCTTTGATTCTTTATCAATATTACACAAAGGCTTTTCCAAATATAATCGTTGCATGGAATGATATGGGCGATGTATATCAATTACAAAACAATAAAGAAGAAGCAATTAAATGTTATAAACAAGCTTTGAAATTAAGACCTGAGAATCCTAGAGCAAAAGAAAATTTGGAAAAATTGACGAAATAATATTTTTATATATTTATAAATCATTTCTTGAAAAAGCGCTAATATCAATGATAAAAGCATCAATTTTATCGATCAAATAACAAATAAATGGAAACAAACTTGGGAGGGTAATTATACGAATGGAATTCAAGAATTTGTGAATGGGGAATATAAAGATAATACCATGCGTTTTACATTTGAGTCAACGGATGCAAAAGGGCAAAAAACTATTGGAAGATTTATTTTTTTAAATCAAGGAATAGATCAAGTTAAACAATTTAATGAAACCTCGGTCGAGGAAGGTAATACTTGGACAACCAACTACGATTTTACTTATATCATAAAAAAAGTAAGCTTGAAAAAAAACCTTTTCATAAATAAGTTTGTAAGCTAGAATATAACTTTATATGTAAATATTTTAGCCAAAAATAATTGATCCTGTTAAACAATAAATAAGAAAATTGGAATTAACGAACCTATAGACATCAAATTTGTTCTAATTCTAAAGTCTTCACCTTCTTGAAATATTCAATTTTGGTTTGATTTATTAGAAATCTTGCCTTATCATTCCTATATTTGCAATTAGCATTTACATATGTTAGAATTAGGAATTTATCACGATTTAGAAGTACTCCGCAGTACCAGTGTAGGATTATTCTTGGGAAATGGAGATGAGGAAGTACTCCTTCCCAATAAATATGTTCCAGAAATTTTTAAAATTGGTGATATCATTAGAGTATTTGTTTACCTAGATTCCTTAGAGCGGGTAGTATCAACTACCTTAATTCCACTCATTACACTTAATACCTGTGCTTTCTTAGAGGTAGCCCATCTTACGGATGATGGGGCTTTTCTTGAAATTGGTCTGGAAAAACAATTGATGGTTCCATTTAGAGAGATGATTTCTAAAATGAGGGTAAGACAATCATATGTTGTGTATTGTTATTTGGATAAACTAACCAATCGCCTAATAGCATCAACTAAAGTAAATAAATTTCTTTCCAATCAAGAATTGACTGTTCAAAGATTTGAGGAAGTTGATTTATTGGTATCCCATATTTCTGATATTGGCGTTAACGTAATAGTTAATAACAAACATAGAGGTCTCATTTACCATGATGATTTGTACGTGCCATTATCCATTGGTGATCGTTGCAAAGGCATTGTAAAATTAATTCGTCCAGAAAATAAATTAGATATCTCCTTACAAGATTTAGCTTATAAAAATATTGAACCCAATGCTAATTTAATTTTGGAACACATCAGAATGAATGACAACTTTCTGAATCTAAATGACAATAGCCCGCCTGAAGAAATTCATAGGATTCTTAAAATGAGTAAAAAGAATTTTAAAAAAGCCGTTGGCTCCTTATATAAAAATAAATTAATTGAAATTAAAGAAAATGGAATTCAGCTCATTTCTAAATAAGTTTAAGCCATTCCTTTTCTAAGCATATAATATGAACTTTGAAGATTTAAATTTAAATACCCCATTACGAAACGCTTTGAATGATCTTGGATATATTCATCCTACGAGTATTCAATCCAAAGTCTTTCCAATAGTTATGGCAGGTCATGATGTAATTGGAATTGCTCAAACAGGAACAGGAAAAACAATTGCCTATCTGTTACCACTTTTGCGGATGTGGACTTTCTCAAAAGACATTCATCCACAAATTCTCATTCTTGTTCCGACGCGAGAACTTGTAGTACAATTAGAGGTTGAATTAAAAAAAATCACAACTTATATTTCCATTAGAGTATGCGGTGTATATGGAGGAACGAATATTAGAAACCAAGCTTTCAGTCTTCAACAGGGCGTTGATATCATCATTGGAACTCCAGGTCGTGTATTAGATCTTATTTTGAATAATCATGTTAAGATGAAGTCCATCAAACGCGTTGTTATTGATGAAGTAGATGAGATGTTAAATTTAGGTTTCAGAGCGCAAATTAATCGAGTCTTTGATTTGTTACCTATTAAAAGACAAAACTTAATGTTTTCGGCAACAATGACTGAAGAAGTTGAAAAACTAATCCATACTTATTTCTCAAATACCAAAAAAGTTGAGGCAGCTCCTTCTGGAACTCCCCTTGAAAAAATCCATCAATCCGCTTATTATGTACCAAACTTTAATACAAAATTAAATCTTGTAACATATTTTCTAAATCAAGATAAATTTAATAAAACGCTCTTATTTACAAAAACCAAGGCACTTGCAGATCAAATTTTTGACGCATTGAAATTAAGATTTGAAGATCGCGTTGGAGTAATTCATTCCAATAAAGAACAAAATTATCGATTTCGCTCAGTCAATAATTTCAAGAGCGGGGAAATTCATACACTTATTGCAACGGATATTATCGCAAGAGGAATCGATATCAAAGATGTATCTCATGTTATCAACTTTGATATTCCTGAGACTTTGGAGGAATATATTCACCGGATTGGTCGTACTGGAAGAGCCGATAAAGAGGGTCGGGCGATAAGTCTAATTACTGAATTGGATCGAGAAAATTTCGAACTCATTGACAATAATCTAACAAAAAAAATAGAAATTGACGAACTTCCAGAAGAAATTATTATTTCGGATATCTTAACAGAAGATGAACTTCCAAAAATAAACACGAAAGAAATCAAACTCAAGATAACAAAAATTGATTCTAGCACATCGGCATTTCATGAAAAGAGTGCGAAAAATTCAAAGGTCAATCATAGAGTGTCGAGAAGAGAAAAGATGATGACTAAATATGGAAAATATCAGACTAGAGGTCAGAAGAAGAAATAACTAAGAATTCAGTATCATGTACAGTATATATTACCAGAAATTAAATTTAATAAATAAATATTAGACAACTATGATAGACAGTCCGAAATACAGAGCTTGGAGTGGCTACGGTTTTGAGCAAGTTTGTCTGGCACCTCTCAATAAAATTCATGGTGCTTTAGGAATTGAAGGAGTTCAGACTCAATGCTCAACTTGGAGAAGTTCAAATTCAATCCCTGGTGCACAGATTGATTTAATTATTGATTGAAGAGATCAGATTATTCATATTTGCGAAGTGAACTTTTCAATAAATCCATATTCTATTGATAAAAAATATGATGCCAACTTATGAAATAAAATTGGTGCATTTA
>JBDSHL010000223.1:0-4320 GCA_039918515.1 Saprospiraceae bacterium
ACATTTGTGCCACTGCAATCTGGAGCGGTATCGATGTGCGCACAAAAGCAAATTCCAGGTACATCTTTAATGACATTTGAGGGAATTCGAGCATAAACATAGCCGTACTCATTCGTTTCAGAGTTAATACCATGATTTTGAAGCTCAGAGTGAATTAGTATGCTAAGTTCTTTTTGTTTCTCTGTAGATGGATAACTTGAAGATTGAGCGTCTGACTGGGTATCAATTCTTGCGTATCGAATAAATCTTTCGGCACAAGTAGGGAAGGAGGAAGGTTTAAACATCTCTTGATTTTAATGCTCAAAAATAGATTGAATTGTACTCAGATTTTAATTTCTTTAAGAAAGAAGTTAGAATATTTAATAAATAATTGAATAAATTGGAACTAAAGTTAGCATCTATCAGTTCTATTTGGACTTGTAAATGTATAAGGGGCTGAATGGAATCGACAGGAAATGCGGTCGGGCAGTAAGCATGCCGTAGCACGATAGTTCACTACGTTAAAAATGGTTATCACAACATAGATGGCAATACTTCTTTTGCTGTTGCTGCTTAATTCTAGGAATTAAATAGCTTCTACACCTGGAGCGGATGTCTGATTAACTCCAACCGTGTATCAAAACCCATCAGGCTAGGCAATTAGGTGGTCTCTTCCTTGTTGCGAGACAATACGAGAATAAGCTTGAAAAAGGTCGTTTCTTTACCTCCTTTCCGGCTGACACTCAAATAAGTAACTAAGCATGTAGAAAGTTGTCAGGTTCTTTCTCTGGACCGGGGTTCGAATCCCCGCAGCTCCACTTCTTTTATTATTCCTATAATATCATGTACCGAACATAAGTGATCACGATTAAGCTATATATAAGCTATGTACTTTCTGTACATTTTGTAATCAGGTTCATTCCTAAATTTTTTTTGAGAATATAAATTTGACCAAATCACTCAATTTAATACAATCAAAAAAATAGCCTAATAATTACATAGTAACTATTAGGCTATTGAAAGTCAATATTTAACTTCCCTTATTTCTTTATTGAAACTTCAAAGTAATCATTATTGTCATTGGCAGTAGCAACTACTTTATCTATGGAAATAGCAAAATAACTTGTTCCGTTTTTAACAAGGAAAAAATCACCTTTGGCAAGCACTTTAGATACAATTTTCCCAGGTTCTCTGCTTCCGAGTTCGAAAGCTCGTTGAATATTTTCTTTATAAATTAAACCACCATAAGTGTAGTTTGAAGAAGGATTCATGATTTCAGAGTTATTCAAAGGACTAAATCTCATTACCCAGGTCTTATCTGCAACCGGATCGACAACTCCAAAATCTCGAATAGTTGCTTCTGGAGCATTTCCCGAAACTACCTTCGCCGCGAATAAATCTAAACCACCGAAATTTGGGCCTGAATAATTATATACCACCAAGCCAGTTCCTGCAACTTCTGAAGGAGTTCCATAATAGTTTATACTTACATTCTGAGAGGTAGTATCGTTATTTTCATCAATAATAATGAAATAATAGCTTATCGTCTGTGGTACATCTACTCTAGAAAATTCAAAGTTGAACAACAAACTATCCCTATCTCCGCCAAAAAGCAATGCCGGATTTGCAGAAGAGGCAACTCCGTTTACAATAAAACTTCCAGCCGGCAAATTAACGCCATCTGTTTTCACAGTAATGGTATTTAATTGCTTGCTACCTTTGACTGCTTTAATGCTAATTTTAACAGAAGAGCCAATTTTCAAATTGTCTTTATCAATGGAGTATCCTGCCTTCATAATAACCTGAGAAGTAGGTGGATTGTTGTCGTCTGAATCCGAATTACAAGAAACCATAAAGTTAAGTATGGACCCGACAAGAAGTATTGAATAAATTTTACTTTTCATATCCTAAAATTTTAAATGATTAATAATGGCAAAGCTAAAGAAAACGTTTCTCTTTAGATTAAATTTAGTTAATTATTTTTATTAATTTTAACTCATTTTGCAAGTGGTGGAAATGATTATCTTATTAAAATCGAAGACTTAGAAGTTAATTAATTTAATTTATATGAATGGTAATAAACCTGAATTAAAGGAAAAACTAATCTATAGAACTTAAAGTCTAACTTTGGAAATTCCTAAAATTAGTGACTGAACGATTTCCGCATGACGGAATTCTTACGATCCCTCATGAGGAGGGAAAAAGTGAAGGAACCGCGAAAGAGGATACTTATGCCTTGTAATAAAAAGTCTATTCCATAGTTCGGACTAAAGTACTTATTTTATTTTAATTCAAATAAAATAAAGCAAATTAATAGAAGGCCATTGTAATTTCAAGAATAAATGTCTTCAAAAGGCTCCCTATCTAACAACTCTTATTTAATAGATAAATCCTCAATTTTAGCTCCTGGAGCATTTTTCATTACAGATTTCATTCCATTTGAACGACCTCTGTTGTCTTCATACATTTGACTCTTTCCTATGATCTGACCATTGATGGCCTTAAGATTAAAATATACCTTGCCATTCTTGGCAACATTCAGATCATACCTCGATTCTTCTTGAGAATTTTTTTGAACAGAGGCAATCCCATTAAGACAACTTGGTCTCCTGCTGTAACCCTCACTGGTCAGAATAACTTCTCCATTGCTTGCCTTGAGATTGAATTGGAATTCCCCATTTTTACGTCGTGTAATTTCGAATTTTGCCATTTTTTTGATTTAAAGATGAAAATTACGTAAAGTTTTTGGAATGACCGAGTTTAAATATTTAATTTTGTTTACATTTCAATTTTCAAAGACTAAAAAAGTAGAGTATATGTAAAATACAAAGAAGGGTTGAAACAGAAAATTTTTAATTTGTGAATGGGGTTTTAGTCCTGTCCTTAATTCATCAAGAGTCAATGATTTTTTAATATATTTGTTTAATTTTGTATCTTTGGAAAGTAAATTCTCTACTATGAAACTGAATTTTAAAATATTTTTCTTAGCTTCCTTTTCCTTCCTGACCGCGGAATCTAGTGCTTATTGTTCTCTAGCATCCTGCCCCCAAATGAATAATGAGTTTCAGATATTATGTTCAGGTTTTGGTAAAAAACCATATACCATAATAGATGCAACCCAAACTTTATCCAAAGCTGGACAGCCAGATGGAAATAATGAGTGGGTCTTTAAGATTAGTTTAAAGCCCAAAAAACTTGGAATAACCTTTGATAGTATCTGGATAGATGGTCATGTAGAAAAGTTGCGAGTAACCAAGCCTAAAGGTAGTCTATCCGCTAAGGCATTTAAATATACCATTGGGGATACCATACAACTGACTGGTAGTTATTTCCAATCCAAAAATATGAATGATTCTACTGGTAAAGTAGTAGCTCCAAAAAAGTTTCAGGGAAGGGCTATCTTCTCATACAATTTGGATGGAAAAAAATACTATCAATCTATAAAAGAATTCCGAAAAATTTAAATTAATAAACATATCTAGATGAGATTCAGTAATATTTTCTTTGTTAGTTGTTTCTTTTTTTTATTTCTTAATTTCTCGACTTCGCAAGACTGGATGAAATTGATCAAAACAAAAAATCCCACTTGCTTGAAAGATTATCAAGACGCCTTTTATACCTATTGGACGGATAGAAAAATTGAAAAAGGTAAAGGGTATAAAGTTTTTAAAAGATGGGAATGGTATTGGAATTCCAGATTAAATATTTCAGATGCATTTCCACCAAATGATATCATTTTTAAAGAATTTGAAGCCTACCTTTCTACCCATCCTGACAAACCGTCAGACTATTTTGGTCCATCCAATTGGGTATTCAGAGGCCCATCTAATTCCGACGGTGGATATGAAGGTTTAGGACGCATTAATTGTATTGCGTTTCATCCTACGAATGCAAATACTTATTGGGTTGGTTCACCCGGAGGAGGAATTTGGAAAACTACAGACAACGGTAAAACGTGGACAACAAATTATGATAAAATGCCAGTTCTTGGGGTCAGCAATATCGTAATTGACCCAAAAAATGCGAATATAATTTATATCGCTACAGGTGATGGAGAAGGAGGAGCGACAGCTTATGGATTTATTAATGGTAGAGGAAATACAAAAAGCATTGGAGTATTAAAATCAACCAACGGTGGATTAAATTGGTCTAAAACAGGATTGAGTTGGACTGTAACAGATCAGGTTCTTGTGCGAAAATTACTAATCCATCCCAATAATTCTAATATCCTCTATGCTGCAAGTTCATCCGGCGTCTATAAGACTACAAATGCGGGCGCAAATTGGACTCAATTGTTGCAAAATTATTATACGGACATTGAATTTAAGCCCAATGATCCCA
>JBDSHL010000224.1:0-12106 GCA_039918515.1 Saprospiraceae bacterium
CGAAGTATCTTGGGATGCACCTCAATTCATGGCTATTGATAACTGTCCTACAACTGGATCAGTAACAGGTGGTGGATTAAGAATTCAAGGTTGTCCATCATCAGGACGTTTTGCTTCGGTTGAAGGCCTTGCTTCTGGAATAATGTTTGACCTTAGGAATCCAGGTACTACTTCTGTTGCTGTTGTTGGTCTTGCTTCATGGTTTTGCCATGCATCACCTCCTACAATGATACCTGATGCGGATTATCAATTCTGGATTAAAAATACTGTTAACACAGGATGGAGAGCTGGTGTAGCTGGTACGATTGCTGGTCCTGGAGGTTGTTCGGTAGGTGCATCTTGGCCACTATCTCAGTGGACATTAGCTGCAACTAGTGCAACACATAAAGCAGTTCCAAATGGAATACGTTTAGGTGATAACAGAATAACTGCAAGAACTTGGGTATTATTTGGTGCAAATGCAACTAATAATGATACTTTTGACATACGTTCTGCTCAAGTTACACAAAGAGTAATTTGTGGAAGAACCATGTCAGATACCATGCTAGGTACTGCATTGATTCTTGCACCTGGAGAGACCAGAGGATGTTTTATCGCTGGTGCTCCTGGAACAGGAAACTCTATATGGGCTAATGATTTCAATCAATGCGGAGGACCTAATGGTAATGCTACTTTAACAATAAATCCTGCAGGATCAGGTGGTATATATATTACCAATAACAACGCAGCCCAGATTGGAGGTATGTTCAATTGTGCAAGTTGGGGATTCAGCGGTGACATCTTTGTTGCTGGTGGTTCAGGAGGAGCTAATATGATTGTTCCTGTACAATATTGTGGTCAACCTTATGCACCGGGATGTTTCTTCCCAATTGGTTGTACTAAATTATGTTATAGAGCAACTGACGTTGCAGGTAATATAGCTACATGCGAATTTAACGTTTGTGTTAATGCTTATCCTAACCCAACGAATGCTTTAGCTTGTCAAAACAATGTTCAATTAAGCCTTGATGAGAATTGTTTAATTACCTTGAATGCAGATATGTTCCTTTCAGGAGGACCATACAAATGCTTTAATGATTATAAAGTTGAAGCTAGATATTGGACTACAACTGGTACTGGAGGATTGATAGATCGTCAACCTCTTGTTCCTAAGACTCAATTAAATGGTCAAGATATTGGTCGTGAGTTTAAGATTACAATCAGAGACACAGTAACTGGTAACAGCTGTTGGTCACATGCAACAGTTGAAGATAAAATTGCTCCAAGATTAACTTGCCCTCCTAATATTACTGTTTCTTGCGCTGCAGGTATATCACCTTCAGTAACGGGAGTACCAGTAGTAATTGAGAATTGTGGTGGTGCTAGTTTATCTTATAGAGACAATGCTTCTAAAGGAAACTGCCAACTTGGATATTCATGGCAAATCATTCTTACTTGGACAGCTGTAGATGGTTCTGGTAACAGAGCAACTTGTGTACAATTGATTCAAGTTGGAATTGGAGATTTATTCGATGTTACTGTACCTCGTAACTATGATAATCTGGATCTTCCAATGTTAAATTGCGATCAAAAAATAATTAGAACTAAGGATGTTACACCACACATGGCTGATTTCCCGCAGTGTGTAGATGGATATTTGTTAGACTCTGCATTCTGGAGAGCTAATCCTTTACAACCGGATATTTATCCTAATAGAAGACTACCAAGAGTTCTTGGTTGGAATTGTATAGATTCTATTGGAGATCCTAAGTTTGGTCATCCAAGCCCGGATCCTGTTTATTATCCAGCACACAGACAGTGGTCTCCACAGAACCCATTATGTTGGGGTCCTAACACTCATGTTGAGTGGATAGGAACTGGAAGACCAGGAGGAACAGATTGCTTTAACTTCTCAGTAGCTTGTGAAGATATAGTTTTCAATCTGGTATCTCCACCTAATTGTAATGCTGGTCCTGTAGGATGCTATAAAATCATACGTAAATGGACGGTTTTAGACTGGTGTACTGGAGTAATTGGAGGTCATAGCCAAATTATTAAGGTTGGTGACATTGAAGGACCTAAAGTTCTTTATCCAGATAGCTCTAGAGTTAATATGGAATCTTATTCTTGCTCCGGCAGATGGGAAGTTCCACCAGCTTGGTTAATAGATAATTGCTCTTCAGAAATTCATTATTCTGTTGAAGTAGAACAAGGAACTATACTTGGAAACGAAACTTCTGGATTTGTTGTAATTAACATGCCTGAAGGAATCCAAATTGGATATATCGTTGCTTCTGATTGTTGTGGCAACATTACTAAGAAGAGAGTAGTTCTTAATGTGGTAGATAGAGTACCTCCTCAGGCAATATGCAGAACAAGTACTGTAGTAAGCTTGAATGGTAACCAAAGCCCTGGAGAAAATATTGCTAAAGTGTGTGCAGAATCATTTGACGAAGGTTCTTATGACAATTGCGCTCCTCACGTATTTTTCAAAGTTATACGTATGGCAGAATTATTAGGTACGAACAACGGTTCTAACGCTAATAATACAGTGGCTTGTAATGGTATCAATGGAGATGATAATGTAGTTCTTACTGGTAATCAAGTTTACTTCGATGACTGTACTTATTTCTGTTGTGCTGATATCGGTACATCTGTTATGGTTGTGTTTAGAGTATTTGATGTTGATCCAGGTCTAGGACCAGTGGCTCCAGTAAGAATGAATAGTACTAGTAACGTATTGAATGGTAGATTCTCTGATTGTATGGTTGAAGTTCAAGTTCAGAACAAAGCTGTACCTACAGTAGTTGCTCCACCAAATATCGTTGTAAGTTGCTCATTCTGGTTTGATATATCTCTTTTAACAAATCCTAATGATCCTACTTTCGGTAGAGTTGTAACGGACCTTACTCTTAGAAAGAAGGTTGTAACATTTGATATCGTTTGTCATAAGTACTGTGAAAGAAATGTAAGAACTGGATATCCAGGATATGTACAAACAAATGTAATTCCTAAACCAGCTCCTAACCAAGCTTGTGATTATTACAATTTGTATTTCGATACTGCACATTGGGATCGTAAGTATGAGTTAGTATGGGGATTTGATGGATATGTTCTAGGTGCTTGCGGTGCAACTCCTAATATATCTGTTAATGACTTAAGAGAATGTGGTCAAGGACAGATTCAACGTGTTATATCAACTGTTGGACCTAACAACTTGAACGTATCTGCAATCCAGACTATTTGGGTTGTTGATTGCGATCCATTCTATGTAGATACGCTTACTTGTAATGATGCTCGCTACACTGACTTATTCTGGCCAAATGGCGTTTGTACGCAAACTCCTGTAACTGTAGAAGGTTGTGGTGGAGACGTTAGCCCTGATAATCCTCAGTTAGGAAGACCTACTGTAATTAATAATGCGGATGATAATTGTGCATTGATTTCAATTGAATATAGAGACGAAATCTTTACTATTGAACCTGATGCATGTTTCAAAATCTTACGTCATTGGATAGTTATTGATTGGTGTCAATATGACCCTTTCATCAATGCAACTTTCGGAAGATGGGAGAAGTTACAAGTAATTAAAGTTAGAGATAAAGACAAGCCGGTTGTTACCTGTCACGTAGGTGATTGCCAACCAGCAACTTTGACTAAAGGAATATGTTATGGACCAATTACATTAACTGCAGAAGCAACCGATAATTGTAGCCCACTTGATTGGTTGTTATGGGAGTATAAGATTGACCTCTTTAACGATGGTAAAGGTATTCATGGTGGTTATGACTTACGTGTAGGTTCTTTAACTAGAAGAGGACAAGCTGCTGGTGATACAGTTGAGTATAGCCACAATCCATATGCTAATGATAACCATAATCCGTTCGATGCAAGTGGTTCATATCCAGCTGGAACGCATAAGATCTGTTGGTTCGTTGAAGACGGTTGCGGTAACGTAGGAGTTTGTTGTTCAATCTTTGAAATCAAAGATTGCAAAGCTCCAACTCCTTATTGCTTAACTGGAATTATTACTGTTCCAATGCCTGCATCTGGTTGTATTACAATCTGGGCTAGAGACCTTGATCATGGATCATTCGATAATTGCTCACCTAAGGACAGCTTGAAGTTTTACTTCGATGGAGATCCTAATAAGCCAAGCATTACCATTTGTTGCCAAGACTTTATTGACAAACAAGCTAATGATGAGCTTAGAGTAAATGTTGAAATGTGGGTTGAAGACGAAGAAGGAAACAGAGACTATTGTAAGACTGTCGTTATTATCCAAGATAACCTTGACATCTGTCCTAATACAGGATCATTTGGTAAGATTACTGGAGAATTAAAGACAAGAAAAGGTGATCTTACAAACCCAGTTGATGTAGAATTGTATAACAATGGTAATATGATGAAGCAAATTGTAGGAGGTCCATATTCATTTGGAGATCTTAAATTGGCTCAAACCTATACTGTTAAACCTAATAGAAATGATGAGCATTTAAATGGTGTTAGTACTCAAGACATCACAATGATTCAAAAGCATATCTTAGGTAAAGCACTTATTACTAATCCTTATACATTAATTGCAGCTGATGTTAATAATAGTAAGAGTATTACTTCTTCTGATATTGCTGAAATTAGAAAGTTAATCCTTGGAACAATTCCGGAATTCAGTAAAGTGAAATCTTGGACATTCGTACCTAAGGTTTATCAATTCGCTGATCCTTTATATCCATTTGATGCTCCTAGAGATCAAAATGTTAGCTTCGGTACATCAGTCGAAACTAAAGATGTTCCATTCGTAGCTATAAAAATGGGAGATGTTACTGAGAATGCTAGAGCAAGCAATGCTACTTCTAGCACATCTAGAACTAAAGGACAATTGAATATTGAAATAGATGAGAAGAATTTAGTTTCTGGTGAGTCTTATAAAGTTAACTTCAAGTCAAGTGACTTTGCTGATATCACTGGATACCAGTTCACATTAAAGTTCAATGCAAGTGCTATCAACTTCGAAGGAATTGAAGCAGGAGTATTAAATACTAATGAGTCTAACTTTGGATTAAACAGATTAGACAAAGGAATCATCACTACAAGTTGGAATGCTAATACAGCTACTAGCTTTGGAAAAGATGATGTATTGTTTACTCTTGTATTCAAAGCTACAAAGAGTGTTAAGTTAAGCCAGATGTTCAGCATCACAAGTGATGTTACTACTGCTGAAGCTTATAACTCTCAGAATGAAATAGCAAATGTTAAGTTGAGTACACGTACAGATCGTGGAGTTATTGCAAGTGAGGTATTTGAATTATACCAAAACGAGCCTAATCCATTCGCAAAGCAAACAGTTATCAGCTACAGATTACCTGAAGCTGGAGCAGTTAAGCTTTCAATCTATGACGTAACTGGTAAAGTAGTAAGAGTTTATGAGTTGACAGGTGTAAAAGGCTTGAATACTCAGAACATTAATAAGTCTGACTTAAACGTAAGCGGAGTATTATACTATCAACTAGACGCAACTAACAATACAGCTACTAAGCGTATGGTGATTATTGAGTAATCAATAATTGAAACCTACTGATTAAAAACAATCACACAATCCTTCACTGCAGATTTCTAAATCTGCAGTGTTGGTAAGGTGAACAAATAAATCGGTTTTTGGGATGGCCTCTCTTCAAGCAATTGAAGGGGGGCTTTTTTTTGATGTGTGCTTTTCTTTAGAATATTTCATGCAATTGTTCTTAGTATTAGCAGATACCATTGGTGTTTTAGAGTTCCTTATTTGAATATTCCTTTATGCAATAATGCACACATATTAAAGCATCTTTAATATATGAAAAAAATATATTAAATTATTCTTGGTGATGTGGTTACATATTACATATTTTTGCAATATGATTGGTTGAACTTATACCATTTTGGTCCATCCCAAACCAAGTCCTTTCCTAAAAACATAAGTAAAAAAACAAGTATCAGTTCGTAAGACCAAAAATCCTATTGGACTTATTAATTGATGAATTTGAAATCCAATGATTTCAAGAAACTTATTATTGAATTTAGCAAACTAAACTTATGTGCACGTTAAACTCCTTACACAAAACGAACAGATTTGTAATATCCCTTGGAGCTATTCTTAGTCTGATATTATTTAGTAAACCTGAAATAATATTGGCTGAGAATAGTTCCTTTGCACATCTTACAAAAATCTTTTCCGCATCAGCAACAACCACAATTACTGCACCTAACGATCGGATTGTACAGATCAAATCCAGCTCAAATTGTGATACCATTGTTAATTTAATGCCTGCCATTATTAACCTTATGCCTGGATGTTCATTAAGATCTGTAAGTACTAGTTCAAGCTTTCAGACTCTAAATGGCAATGGAGGCATGATGCATTTCTATACAGGGATTTATATTATAAAATACTGTGTTGAAGACAATTGTGGTACTATAGTGTGCGATAGTATGAAGTTGATCGTACTTGATTCTGAATTGCCTAATATGGTCTGCACTCCTGAATTTATTGTAAACCTGAATTCAAATGGTGAGGGAAGTATTCCGGCTTCATTTTTAGATGGAGGTTCTTCTGATAATTGTGGGCATTTATACTTTAAGGCTAAAAGAATGAATCCTCCAATAGGATATTCATGTACTTCATTATCTAATCCTAATTATAATTTTGATGATAACGTTATTTTTTGTTGCAAAGACATTTTTAATTCACCTATAAGGGTAATTGTAAGGGTATATGATGTGTTCCCTGGAGATGGTGTTGTAGCAGATAGTTTTTATAATAATCATTATCGAGAATGTATGGTAATGATTACCGTTGGTGATAAATTAGCCCCTTCATTATGGATTCCCGACAATATAACAGTTAACTGTGGTACAGATATTGACAGCTTGCTGGCATCAAGCAGTCCAACTTATTCTGATAATTGTTTTTCAGTAAGTCTTACAACAAAAATTATTAAGAAAATTAATTCATGTGGATATGGTACTATAGAGAGGATATTCACTGTCAAAGATTCTTTAGGATTGGTATCTTCAAAAACTCAAATAATAACGGTTCTTCCTAATTCTGTTTTCAATGGATTAGATGAATCACAACTGAAATGGCCTGAACATAAGACAATCTATATCTGTAGAGTTAATCTTGACTTAATTGATGCAGGAAAGCCCATCATCAATGAAGCAGAATGTGATAATATTATTGTAAGTAAAAAAGATAACTTATTTTACTTTGATAGAGGAGGTGTATGTGGTAAAATTTTAAGAAACTGGCAAGTAATTAATTGGTGTGTATATAATCCTTTATTAATTCCAAATCCTAACATTCCAGAAAATGGATACTATTCTTTCGTTCAAGAAATTAAAATAATGGATACCATTCCACCTTTAATAATTAATGCGAGAGATACTCTCTTATTTTCATTAGCCTCAGATTGTGGTTTTTCATTTTTTATTTTAAGTCCAATTAGTGCGTCGGACTGTGGACAGGTAAATAATTTAACTTATCGATTTAGCATCGACCTTAATAATGATGGAACCATAGACATAAATGGAAACGGTCAAAGTGCTCAAGGATTAATACCGGTTGGTCACCATATTGTTCACTATTATGTAGAAGATTCTTGTCATAACCAGTCCCATAAATCTATTAATTTAATCATCAAGGATGGTAAAGCACCTTCTTTATCATTGTTATATGGATTAGGGACAACATTGCAAGAAATGAACGGTGGTATTATGGCAAGTATTTGTGCTAGAAGTTTCAACCATAAAAGTGAAGATAATTGCACGCCTGCAGAATTATTGAGATATTCTTTTTCTCGGGATATAAATGACTCCTGTAAAATATTCACTTGTGATGATATTGGAGTGAAAGAATTGGAAGTATATATCTGGGATGAATGTAATAATTTCAGCTTTACGAAAACATTTTTAAATATTCAGGATATTAATAATTTATGCCCAACTGGATTGGTAACACATAATATTGTAGGATCAGTAAAAAGTGAAAATGGAGTAAAAATTGAAAATGCAGTAGTCTTGATGAAAGATTCATTACATTATGAAATTAAAAATACAAATATTAATGGGGAATATGCCTTCGAAAATATTCCGAGTGGGATGAAAATGCTCTTTAGTACATCTAGCAATGAAGAACCATTAAATGGTGTAACAACTGCAGATATTGTTAAGATTCAACAACATATCCTTGGCAAAAATGAAATTCACAATCCCTATGAATTACTAGCAGCAGATGTTGATCAGAATGGAAGGATAAGCTCAAGTGATATATCTACATTAAGAAAATTAATTCTAGGAGTAATCAATGAATTTCCATCTAAGCAATCTTATTTGTTTATGGATGATACTTATCATTTTAAAGATAAGTCCAATCCTTGGCAAGAGTTTTATAAAAATTCTACTATTCTACTAGAAAAAATAAGTGGTCCAAGAAATGTTGATTTTATTGGTATAAAATTAGGAGATGTTAATTCTAGTTTAAAACAAAGAGATTCGAAATTAATAAATTTGAGTTATACCATTGAGAATAATGAAATTATTTTTTATTCGCAGTCAAATATTGATCTATTGGGTATACAATTGTCCATTGATCTTGGATCTGACTTTATGTCATCAGATTATTTATCAATTGACACGAAGGCTTCTCCTTTTAGTAATGTGGAATATCATCAAGAAGGTAACGTAATAAAGTTAATGGCTATTGAAGATAAACCCATAACATTGACTGAGGAAAATGAATTATTTAGAATAACGATTCCTTGGAGTCCTTCTATGAGTTTTGATCATGTAAAAGTCAACTTATTAACTACGAGCGAGATAGTGGATTCAGAAATGAAATCTAATCCTTTGAAGTTAATAGAAAGAAATTCAGCAGTCAAAGATGGATTTAAAATTGTCGGATATGGTCCCAATCCTATAGAAGATTATTTTGATATTGTAGTGTCAACGGTTAATAGTATGGATATAGCCATCGGAATAATTGAACAAAGCGGTAAAATAATATCACAAAAGGATTATAAGATAAAAAATAAAATAGAAACACTTCGTATAAGAGTATCAGAATTTCCTCATGCGGGAATTTATTTGGTTCAGTTGAGATCGAATTCGAAATTCTGGTCTCAAAAAATATTAATAAAATAAAAAAAGAATAAGATGAATTATCCATTTACTCAAAATAGTCCCATCCCAAAATGGCTTTGCGTTAATTCTGTTTATTGGAAGTTAATTGCAATTGTGTATTTAGTCTCTTTGTATGGAATTCAAGTACAGGCTAATCCGGAAGATTGGCCTGTATATGAATCCAATCAATTCATTCTGGACGATAAGACTGCATATACAATGGCACCACTGCCTTGTTACGGTAGTATTCAATTGTCACTTGGTCAAAACGGATTAGCGGTCGTTACACCGAAAATGGTGATAAGTGATAATTTACCATCTTATGGGCAATTCAAAGTTTTGGTACTTGAAACAGGTAGAACATTCGTTGATTGTAGTGATATCGGAAAATCACGAAGTGTGAAAGTTACTGATACGACAACCAATAATTCTTGCTGGGCGGTATTGAAAGTGGAAGATAAATTAATGCCATCTCTTACTTGTGTGAATGATACATTGCTTTGTACAGAAGATCCATTCTTAGTTAGATATGATGCATTAATTGATGTCTTTGATAATTGTGATAATAACCCCAAAATTGATTTTGGTCTGTCTTATCAGAAATTGAATTGTAATACCATGTTCTCTTCAATTATGCATGTGAATTATATCGTTACGGATAAGTATGGGAATGTTGCGCTTTGTAACAAGGACGTTTATTTTCAAAAAATCCCACTAGATAGTATTGTTTTTCCAGATAATGACACCCTTTATTGTCCAGTTATTAATGCATTTGCTGGTGAACCTATGTATCAAGGAAGCCCAGTTAGTCCACTATGTGACTTATTAACTTCATATAGAGATGACACACTTCCTGTGTGTGGTGGAATGATTAAGATATCAAGACTTTGGGTTGTAATGGACTGGTGCTTAAGAATGAGTCGTATGCAAAGGCAGGAAATTCTCATTTCAGATACTAGTCGACCGATAATAATCTGTCCAAAAGATTCTATAATAGCCGCTAATGCCCAAGGATGTATTGCTAATTATAAACTCCCAATAGCAACAGCCACTGATATTTGTAGTCCAAGTAATTCAATAATATTTTATGTTCGAATAGATTCGAGTTATAATTCTAGACCTGGTCAAACGGTTTCTTTAGGTCTAGGAATTCATACTCTTCAATATATTGCCATAGATCCTTGTGGAAATTCTGATACATGTATTTCGCATGTAACCGTAGAAGATCGGCTTGCTCCAAGTATAGTATGCCCGCCTAAATTAATTCTTTCCTTAGGTGGGACTGGTGAAGTAAAAATAAATGCGGCATATCTTAATAAATATGTTTATTATACTGATGAATGCGGAATAGATACGGTACTTATTCGTCGAATGAATTCAAATTGTAATAACCCAATAGACACAACTTTTAGAAATGAGGTAACCTTCTGTTGTAATGATTTAGGTACAACTCAGATGATCGTATTTAAGGTTGAAGATGAAAGCGGTAATTCAAATTTCTGTATGATTGAGATTCAGATCCAGAACAAGAATGTTTATTCTGCAATTTGTCCATTGAATAAAACGGTATCATGCAATACAAATATTGCAGATCTTAATATTACAGGCAAACCAATCGTTACCATTGTTTGTAACAATTATAATATTACTTATAGAGACTCTGGTCAAATAGACAGTTGTAAAAGAGGATTAATTAAAAGGAAATTTTTCATAAACTTTATAGGCGGGCCGATTGATAGTAATTGTGTACAATATATCAATGTAATTAATAATATTACTACTCCAATATTCTTATGGGCCAGAGATACTACGATAAGTGCTTGTACCCCAGATCATCCGGATTCAATTAAAAGTAAACCAAAAGTGTTAAATGACTCCTGTGGATTATTTAAGTTTGTCTTCAAGGATAGTTTTCTGATTCTTCCTCCGGATTCATGTCAAAAAAAATTAAGAATATGGAGTACTTTACCAGTATGTGGATTCGGCATTTATCGTGATACACAAGAGATTAAGTTCATAGATTTCTATGCTCCTAAATTGAAAGGACCTAAAGATTCATTTCATTGTGTCGATAATGTAAATTGTAGTCCTTTTATTAAATTGCAACCATTAATTATTTCAGGCTGTAATACAATTAAGTCTATTGTTAATAATATAAACAATGGAGGAGCTGATGCAAGTGGAATATATCCATTAGGAAAATATACCATTATTTTCACAGTAATTGACGGTTGTAATCATGTAGTTAAAGATACTGCAATATTAGAAGTCGTAGATAAGATATCTCCCATAATTGGATGTAGAAAAGTTGATCGAAATATTCAAATCAATGATAGTGCTAAAATTATTGCCAGAGATTTACTTCTACCTAATTATAGCGACAATTGCACTCCAGGGCCTTTGCTTAAAATATCATTTGATCCAAATAATGCGAATGATACCTGTCGATATATTAGCTGCACTAAGCATAAACAATTCCCTGATTCACTCTGGCCATTTGTTGTTTATGTTAAAGATTTATCGGGAAATACTGCTTCTTGTACTGGTAGAGTAGATGTAGATGATCCTAATGGATTCTGCAATAATTTTACCAATAAAAAAATTAGTATTACCGGATTAATAAAAGCGAGCAATAATGAACCTATGTCTAATGTGAGTGTGAATGAAATGAAGAATAAATCATTTACTTTAAGTAGTGATATCGGCCGCTTTAACTTTTCAGATATTGAGCCTTCCACTTCAATAGAAGTCATTCCCAAATACAATATGAATTGGACTGAGCATTTAAGTACGCTCGATATAATAAGAATTCAGAAACACATATTGGGTGTTGATATCTTCACGCATCCGACGGAATGGATTGCGGCGGATCTAAATAAAGATGGAAGGGTTACATCCTTAGATATAAGTATACTTAGAAAATTAATATTAGGAATAATTAATGAAGTAAATACAAATACATCATGGAGATTCA
>JBDSHL010000225.1:0-3085 GCA_039918515.1 Saprospiraceae bacterium
TCTTCACAGTCTTAAAGGCCAATGGTCTGTCTGTAACTAAAACCTGTCCTACTCCAAAATCCTTTGAAATTAAATTTCCAACATTCAATACATCCGCTCTGATTTGTAAAGTGTTTTTTCTATTTCCTGTTTTGAAATAAACTTCCTGAACAAGAGACAAATCAAAGTTATGTAAAAATGGAAGTAAGAGACTATTTCGTTCTGAGTATCCACCTCTATTATCTTTAAGATACTTATTGTGATTAATATAAGCATCATAAGCAGTGGCTTGATCGGCAGCAGTAAAGGTAGTTTTAGTAGCATCCTTTTGAGTAACAGTAAAAACTTGAAAAGTTATATCAGATGCATTTATAGGAATATAGATCAAATCATTGTTGGTAATATTATCTCCATTCATATCTCCTGCATAAGTCAAGGAATATCGCGCACTTTTCGAGCCAGTATATCCTAAAGTAATTTGTGTTGCTCCTCCTAACTTATTTCCATACTCTAATCGATATCCAAGATACCCTATTATTCTATGAGGAATGTCGAAATCTGAATATTGCAATGAAGGATTATTATTACCATTTGCTGTTCTTAACGCTGTATAAGATCCAGAAGCAATAGAGCTCGCACTCATTAAATCTTTGGCAACACTTCGAGTATACGCAATCATTCCAGAAAATCCTTTTAGTGCAGGATATTCTAATTTGATTATAGCTGATTTATAATAACCTTCATTGGTTGTGGTCATTATAGCCGCCATACTCACATTGTCATTGATTCTAGCTGCATTATTTTGACCTGAAGTAACATATGAAGCAGGGAATCTTACGCGATTATCAGGTCCTCCAAATCTTGCTGTATCTCCTGTTGAAGGTTCAGCATTAGCATTGAAATATTGAACTGCATTTATATTTTGATTGAAGGATAATTCTATTGAACCTACTAAACAGTAAGGCAACTTATGGTCTATAGAAATATTGGTTTTCCAAACTTGTGGAAATCTATAATTCTCATCCGTTGCAGCTATATCAAATGTTGAAGGTAAAGTTGGTATTGAAGGTGTATAAATACTTGGGTCATTCGTGAATTTATATTTTCGTGTATTCATAACATCAATAAATCCTGTAAGAATTCCGTTGTTACCTACTTGATTAGAAACCCAAACGTAAGGAGGTCTTCCTGTAAATATTCCTGTTCCACCCCTCACTTGAGTCTTATTCATCCCTTTTACATTCCAATTAAATCCCAATCTTGGCTCCCAAAGAATTGTTGGCTTAGGTAAATTGCCTGTATTGACCTTATAATTTTTATTTCCATCTTGATCAATATAATTCTGTTCACTTATTACTTTATTTTCTAAAGCAGTTTTAGCAAATGAAATAAGAGAAGCTCTTACTCCAGCTGTAAATTTGAAATCTTCAGTCATTTGAACATCATCTTGACCATATAAATCTATGCGATTAACTTTCAAAACTTGCAATGGTGCTTCTCCATTTGCTAATGCAGAGTATCTATATTGAAATCTATTCAGGGTTGATAATGAAGTATCACCAGGCGAATTTGCTGAATTGTAAAAATCACTTAAAGAATTAAATATATATACAGCATTACTTGCCGGGAAAAATAAATTATTCGATTGATAATGCTCGTAATGTGCTCCTACTACATAATTATTTCTTCCTTCTGCAAAGGATAGATTATCGGTAAGATGTATAGTATTGTAATCTAATTTGTTGTTTGGTGTAAATGGATCAAACCCAGCAGAAATATAAGTTTTACCATCTTTTAAAATATCAATAGTAGGAAACAATGAACCTTTATATTGTCTATCTTCATTTTGAATATCATATCCTACAATAAAATTATTATATAGTTTATTGTGTAGATTAGAGTTTAGTTCTGCCACAATTGATCTTGTATTATCTCCTATTAAGTAACCACTATTCTGATAACTCATGGCATCAATAGATGTTCTCCTGTTGCCAGCACCAGCAGAAGTACTATTACTGATTAACTGATCAGCAGTAGAATTATGGTGCGTATAACGCAATGTAACTTTGTGATCTTTGTTCACGTTATAATCTAATCGCACTAAAAACTTATCTGATTTAGTTTCATTGTTATATCCTTCGTAAGCACCTGTTTCGTAATTGTATTTATTCTTCAGGAAACTCTGAAGAGTATCTAAATCTGTTTTTAAAACTCTTGTCTTTGTTCCAGAAGTACTTGATCCATCAGCAACATAAGTTGTAGCGGGCTCAGAGCGTCTACCGAATTCTGCATTTATAAAATAAAACAATTTATTCTTAATAATTGGCCCTCCTATTCGGGCTCCAATTACTTTTTCATCATATTTTGGTACTGTTATAGTATTGTTTTTAGCTTTCGTTCCTTGAAGGGTATTATTTCTAAAATTATAATATACACTTCCAGCATAATCATTTGTACCAGATCTAGTAACAGCATTTATTCCAGAACCAACAAAACCGGATTGTCTTATATCGAATGGAGCAACGTTAACTTGTAATTGTTCAATGGCGTCTAGTGATATGGCTGTTGAACCGGTACGTCCTCCTGCTTGTGATTCAGTTCCTAATCCGAATCCATTGTTGAAGACAGAACCATCAATAGTAAAATTATTTAAACGACTATCCTGTCCTCCGAATGAACTTCCGTTTCCATGAGGATCATACTTGGTTACGCCTGTAATTGATCTAGACCCAATAGCTGGCAGAGCAGTTATTGTGCCATTATTAAAATTGCTAGAAGAACCTGTTCTGCTGCTACTGAAAATGGCAGATTTGGAATCAGAAATGATGACTTCATCCAAAACTATTTCAGCATCCTTCATTTCTAAATTGACAACAGAAGTATTTCCAAGATAAGTAAATATATTTTCTTTCATCGTTTCCTGCATTCCAATAAAACTTGAAGTTACTTTGTATGGACCGCCAACACGCAAGCCTTGGAAATAATATCTTCCACTCTCATTGGTAACTGTTCCGTAAATAGTTCCTGATGAAACATGTTCAGCCTTAACAATGGCTCCTATAATGGCAAGCCCATTTGCATCCTTTATTACTCCACTCAATTGAGA
>JBDSHL010000226.1:0-4176 GCA_039918515.1 Saprospiraceae bacterium
GTCAATAAAGTTGATAACCTGCCAAGAAAAAAACATGGAAATATTCCTCTGTAAAATTTGTTAGACGAAAAATTAAATGAATAAAATAATTGAATGGTTTATAGGCAGTAGACAATCTCGAGAAGCAGAAATGCGTGAATTTGCTTTTGCAAACAAAAAGAAATTTGAAATCACAGATTCGAGAGGCATCGTTTCTCAATTATCAGAATTTAAATTATTCAAAAAAGGTTCTCATAGAAATCTTCGCTGTATTATTTTCGATAATGAACTTCTTGAAAGCAATTATCTATTCGATTATGAATATAAAATAAGCAATGGTAAAAGTACTCGTCGAAATATTCAAACTTCCAAATTTTTTGATAGTAAATTACTTGCACTTCCTCAATTTTTTATGAGACCAGAAGGCTTCTTCACCAAATTATCAGAATGGTTTGGAATAATGGATATTGATTTTCTTGAAGATCTTCAATTTTCTTCAAATTTCCTCCTTTCAGGTGAATATGAATCAATCATTCGACTTTACTTTGATGAAGATGTTCGAAAACTTATTAATAACAATAAGGGCTTTTACATGGAAGGAATGAATTATTACTTAATTATTTATATCCATAAAAAAGTGCTCAAAGGACAAGAATTAGCTTCTTTCGAAAAGCTTTCTATCCTTATTTATGAACTTTTCAAACTTCAATCATCGAAGCAAGAGGCCTTTTTGTTGAAAAAATAATGATTTTACCCTTATTTTCTAAAAAATATGGACTTGCCATAACTTATTAAGCTAAAAATCTTAACTTTGCGCCGCTAAAGCTGGCAGGGTCGGATTTTCCGAGTGAGCTAGCCTAGGTCTTTAACATTTAAAATTTAGCAAAAATGGCCGTAAAAATTAGATTACAGCGTAAAGGACGCAAAAAAGCCCCTTATTATCACATAGTTGTTGCAGATGCCAGAGCTCCAAGAGATGGCAAATACATTTCGAAGATTGGGATGTACAACCCAATATCTAAGCCCGCAACGATAGAAATTGATCGCGACAAAGCCTTTGAGTGGATTATGCAAGGCGCTCAGCCAACAGATACCGTATTGGCAATATTGCGATATAAAGGAATCATGCACCGAAAACATCTCCAACTTGGGGTGACAAAAGGCGCATTAACCCAGGAAACTGCCGATGCCAAATACCAAGATTGGATTATCAAAAAAGAAGGAAAGATACTTGATGCGATAAACAAGAACAAAGAAACAATCTCGGATTATTATACTAAAATGATTTCTGTTACTAAAGTCAAAAAAGAAAAAGTAGATGAACCCATAGCGTCTGAAGAACCTATAGTTGAAGCATCAGTCAATTCAGCTGAACCTGTAGCCGATATTCCAGAAGTAATTGCTAACAATGATGGTGCAAGTGATCCTGAAATAACGAAAACTAATGACCTAAAAGAATAATATTCTTTAATTTAACAAAATTGCCATTTTATAATTTGCAATTTTCCTTTTAAATAATATATTTATAGGTAATTTTTTAAAATTAAAAATAATTATAACCTGGATAGGCTTAGAATCTATCTGGGTTTTGTATTTATTTCAAACCTTCTAAAATACATATCATGTATCAAAAATTAGATCAAGACTATCAAGAAAGATTAACGCAAGTAGCAAGTCTTATTCAAAACTCTGATGAACTAGCTGTTTATTTAGAGGAAGAGACTCCTGAATTATACAAAATCTTTCAGGATACTTATGAACCTCTTATTGCGGAAATATATCAAGAAGTTGCAGAGAATCACCCTCTACAGATTCTAGAATTGGAAAAAATAATTATTCATCCTTCCTTCGAAGGTCTTTTCCTTCCAAGACTTTTAGGATATAGTGTGTTAAGAGGAACCATTAACGATGAAATTATAAAGTATAACAGACCTCAAGAACACTTTAAGGAAGTTATACTTGCCATTGCGAATTCAACCAATTTTGAAGTTATAAAGCAAAGAATTGGACAAACCATTCAAGTTGGTTTTGCTTTAAGCAGTGATATATGGATTGCGAGTTTACTAGACAAAATTGACAATAAGAAAGTAAAGGCCTTCTTCCAGAGTATGCGAAATGTTAGATTAAATGATAAGGAGGAAAGAACCAATTTACTTCAAAGATATTCCAATCAATTCTCACATTATAATTACTTCTGTGCCAACTTCCCTACTACCGTTTCTGAATTGCAAGTTGAAGAGCAAAGTTTGAAAAATTTCCTTTTAAAAAGAATAGATTTTAATTGTAAGCATGATAGTTACACAAATGAGCTACACAAATTAATGTCTCAAAAAGAATTCTATAATGAAGTGGAATTTGTTGATTTCTTATCCATTGCTGCTAATTTTATTGAATTAGGAGCAGAAGAGGATGCACACTTAGCTAAAGTTTTAAATGAGGTAAGAAAGTCCAATCATCAATTCAACCATTTGTATTTCTCCTTTCTTAAGAAAAGTTATAAAGAAGGAACAAAATTTGGCCCTAAACCAGATCTTCGTTTCGGGTCTATGTTGGATAAAAGTATAAGTGATGATCTAACTAAGTTTTATACTTTATTAGGAACCATACACCACAAAGGATTTATACATGAGGATAGTCTCGATGCCGTTAATGCCTTTTATTCTCAATATGAAGGAATGTCATTGATAAACGAATGTTTAAGACTTGCAATCATTCAACCATTTCAGAATGTAGTGAATAATTTAACAGAATCCGAATATCCTTCTCTCTTCGAGTTAAAAAGCACCTTTGCCTCTTACATGAATATTTTCGATAATTCAGCATTTAATCAGGAATTAGAGGCCATGAGTATGAAATATATCAAGAAACTTTTAGAATTCTATAAAGACAAACGAAGCAAAGAATATCAGGAAATTAAGAAATTCGTAAGTTCTACCTTTACAGAATTTGAATTTCTAACAGAGAAAGAATTAATTGATATTTTTAAAATTAAAAGAAAGAAAATAGAGGAATAAGTATTGAACGATGAATTATGAGTTATGAACTATGAACTATATTTTATATCTCATAATTAATTTTCGTTCATCATTCATAGTTCATAGTTTATAGTTAGCATACGTTCATAGTTCATAATTCATAATTCATAACTATTTTAACTTACTTTCTTCGATTTATTTCATCGCGAATTTTAGCGGCTTTTTCGTAATCTTCTTCGCCTATAACTTTGCTAAGCAATTTATTTAGTTCTTCTGAAGAATACTTTTCATAAGACATATTTTTTGTTATCATCTTACTTTTGTTTTGAACTGGATTTTCTTCTAACTCATCCATAATCACCCCGGCACCTTCCATAATAAATTCATAGGTAAAAATAGGACAATTAAATCGCACAGCCATAGCCAAAGCATCCGAAGTGCGGGAGTCTATTTCGATAATGTCTCCATCCTTATCACAAACTATCTTAGAATAAAAAATACCCTCTACCAGGTCATTAATAATCACTTCTTTAATGTCAATTCTAAAGGCGGTCATGGTATTGCGAAACAAATCGTGAGTCAATGGTCGATTGGGATTCATTCTCTCCATTACAACTGCAATAGCCTGAGCTTCAAAACCACCTATAACGATAGGCAATCTCCTCTTACCTTGCATTTCTCCAAGGACTACAGCATAATTCTGAGTCTGCGTCACGCTGTGAGATAATGCGATTAATTCTAATTCAATTTTCTGCATAGATTCTTATAACACAAAGGCAAATGTATTGTATTTATACTTTTGCTTTATAATTTTTTATCGCTTCATTTAATTTTGGAACTATTTCGAACAAATCTCCACAAATTCCATAATCCGCTGCCTTGAAAAAAGGCGCTTCAGGATCTTTATTAATAACGATGATCTTTCGAGATTTATTTACTCCTGCTAAGTGTTGTATGGCTCCTGATATTCCTATTGCTATATAAACATTTGGCCTAATCGCAATTCCGGTTTGACCTACATGTTCATGATGAGGCCTCCAACCAACGTCCGCTACTGGCCTAGAACAGGCTGTAGTAGCACCCAATAAGTCAGCGAGTTCTTCAATCATTCCCCAATTTGCAGGGTCTTTCATTCCCCTCCCCGCAGATACTACAATGGAAGCTTCAGTGAGAGGTGTTTTACCTACTATTAATTTTTTCTCAATTAATTTAATTTTCCCTG
>JBDSHL010000227.1:0-12463 GCA_039918515.1 Saprospiraceae bacterium
GCCGATTCAGCATGGACATTGAGATTGGTGCAAGAAAATTTTCCTGAGTTGAGTTTCCATACGAGTAGTGAGGTAATTGTGTAAGGTTTACTTTGTTTAAATACTTTGTAACTATTCAGTCATCGAATGTTTTTGTCATGATTTTTGCAATAATGGCAAAAATTCATGCCAAAAAAAAGCACGTTCACCGTTAAAAAAGATGGATTACATCCATCTCTAAAAATATTATACTCCTCTGGAGTATTTTTTAATACATGACTGAATAGGTACAATACTTTAATACAAAATAAAAGAATTACAAATCAAATCTCTCGCCTTCTCTAGCAACATTGAATCCTAGCTTTTTAATCCATTTACTTTCTTTACTTTTCTCCTCTAGTGTTGGATTGGTATGATTCAGATGTATGAAGTAAATTTTATTTTTCTCAGTTTCATTAAGTAGTGAAAATAATTCAATTGATTCAACAATGAATGGATGAGGAATTTCGCTCATTTTTCGATTGGGTAATTCCTGCTGATCGTAGAATGTTCCATCAATGAATGCATAATCTACTTCCTTAATTTGATCAATAATGTTGACTTCCCATTTCTCCCACTTATCAATGTCTGGAATAAAGATGGCAGATTTGTGTTTGCCAATAATTTTATATCCTACCGTTTCGGAATATTCATCTCTATGAGGTACAATGAATGGAATAACGCTTACATTAGTTGAGATATCGACTGTCGTATTATTTTTTAGAGCAATCAAAGAAACATTATTCAGATTAACCAATTGATTCCAAGGACCATTATTTTCAAAAAAAGATTTAAACCTTGGCATCAAGTAGATTAAAACAGAATGAGCATTCATCCCTTCTTTTCCTAAATACATCAATCCTGTATAATGCCCAATATGAGCATGGGTTAGAAATATGGCGTCTGGGATTTGATTATCTTCAGAACAACAAATGCTATTTAACAAAAATACTTGTTCTGGAAAATCGGGTGTTGCGTCAATTAAAAACTTTTTATTGTTTAAATAATCGATGATTCCCATTGAAACAACTTTTCGTTTAGGTTTTCCTTTCTTATGTAACGAACTACAACATTTCTTTGTGCATGCAATATGAGGTGAGCCTGCATCTTGTACATTTCCTAAAATTACTAATTCAACTTTTGAATGAGGTTCAAATTTTATGACGGGCTTAAAGGAATGTAAATAAATAATAGGTGATAAAGCAATGAATATGGTAAATAGGGCTGATACTTTATTTCTCATCAAAATATTATTCTATGGTTACTATTAACTCAAATTTTGATATACATTTCGGAATTTTTCAAAGTAAGCTTTCTACTAATATCAATCGAATCAATTAAGACCCTTATGATGTTCTGTTGCTCCGAAAAAGTTTCCATGAGTACTGTATTGCTAATTCTTAAACTTTCGGGAAAACCTTTCAATTCCTCTGACTCGAAATAAACAGTACATTCATTCTTATCAGATTCAAAGCCAAGAAATCCAAAATTTAATTTCAAATTACCCATATTCATTTGAAAATTACGTTCTACATAATCAAATAAAACTTCTGAAATCTCCAAGGAATCTTCAGAAACATGGGAAGACAACTTTTTATGTAATTTATGAGATAAAGCCTGCTCTACATCATGAGAAGTCATGGTCATAGAAATCTCAAAAGTCAAAGCATCTTCACTGTAATTTATTTCTGTAACACTCTGATAATGTGGATGGAAGAAAAAGTAAATGAAGGTGGATAAAAAGAGTAACATAGACTATATTTTCCTCAAATATACATCTACGAAGAACTTCGTTGTTCTTTAAATAATAGTATTATCTTTGCACAAAATAATTTTTTATGAAAATTCGCTTATTGGTAGTAGTTGGTGGGATGATATCTTTTTTTTCTGCTGATTCTCAGAATATTAAGAACAACCCCAATTCCAATCACGGCAATAAATTTGAACAGTTGGGAACCATACTTCCAGATGCTAATTCATATAGGGCAGCTTCTGGATCTCCGGGAGAGTCTTATTGGCAGATGAAGGCGGATTATAATATAAAAGCAAGATTAGATGAGGAAGAATTAAAGCTTCATGGAAGTGAATGGATCACTTATTACAACAACTCTCCTCATTCATTAAATTATTTATGGTTACAATTGGATGAAAACGAACACCGATATAATTCAGAGTTGCGAAATGCAGATCCCAGTAATTGGAATCCTCCTTTCGATAATAATACGGTAAGCCAGATGGATAGAAAGGAATTGTATCGTGGATTAGGTGATAATATTCTAAAAGTTACGGATGTTAAAGGAAATGATCTTCCTTATACAATTAATGGCACCATGATGAGAATAGATCTTCCTAAATTGCTCAATCCCAAATCATCCGTTAAATTCTTTGTTCAATGGAATTATCAAATTCCCAATAGACTTTCTGTAGGTGGACGTGGTGGATATGAAGTGGTAGGAGAAGATGGCAATATATTATTTACTATGGCTCAATGGTATCCTAGAATGTGCGTATATTCTGATTTTCAAGGTTGGCAGAATAAACAGTTTTCAGGGAGAGCAGAGTTTGCATTGGCATTTGGTGATTTTGAAGTAGAAATGGATGTCCCATCAGATCATATTATTGCTTCAACGGGTGAATGCCAGAACTATAAAAAAGTCCTTAGTTCGGACCAATATGAAAGATATAAAAAGGCTTTAAACAATTCAGATGTTTCAGAAATTGTTACGCTTGCTGAAGCTAAAAATTCAGAAAAAAATAAATCAAAAGAAAGGAAAATATGGAGGTATAAAGCTTCTAATGTAAGAGATTTTGCATGGGGAAGCAGTAGAAAATTTATTTGGGACCTTATGCCGATTCAGATCGACGGTCACCGAACTTTATGCATGAGCTATTATGCCAAAGAGGCATATTCCTTATACCGCAGATATTCAACCAAAACCGTTGCTCATACAATAAGAACTTATTCCAAATACACCATAGATTTTCCTTACCCAGTTGCCATTAGTGTAGAAGCATCTAATGGTATGGAATATCCAATGATTTGTTTTAATAACGGAAGAACTGAAAAAGATGGCACTTATTCTGAAGGGACGAAATACGGAATGTTGTCTGTAATTATTCATGAAGTTGGACACAATTTCTTTCCAATGATAATCAATAGCGATGAAAGACAATGGACGTGGATGGATGAAGGTCTTAATACTTTTATGCAATTTCTGACTGAACAAGAATTCGATAACAATTATCCTTCAAGTAGAGGCCCTGCGCATAAGATTACAGATTATATGGGTTTACCCAAAGATCAATTGGAACCCATTATGACGAATAGTGAAAATTTAATTCATTTTGGTAGCAATGCTTATGCCAAAACCACAACTGGACTTAATATTCTTCGTGAAACTATTATGGGAAGAAGCTTATTTGATCATGCATTCAAAACGTATGCTCAATCCTGGAAATTCAAGCATCCAACACCAGCAGATTTTTTCAGAACAATGGAGAATGCTTCTGCAGTAGACTTGGATTGGTTCTGGAGAGGCTGGTTCTATGATATTGAACCTGTAGATATTTCAATAGATTCGGTATTAGCTTATAAATTTACTATTGATACTTTGAGCTTAGATTCCTCTAATATTAAAAGTGTTGTAAAGGTACCAATGGCTATTCATCCTCAAGGTTCTGTGAAATTATTTACCCCCATCAGTAAGCTAAGAAACAAGGAATCAGGAATGAAATTTTTGGTTGATGCGGATACTACATTAAGGGACTTTTATTATTATTATGAAGAAAGTAAAAATCAGGAATTAAGCAAGGTTAATACCAATATTGATAACTCAATTCAAGTTAAGAAAGAAATTGAATTATTGGATAACCTTAGCTTTAATAAATATCAGGACTACCACTTATATGAAATAACATTTAAAAACAAAGGCGGAATGGTAATGCCAATTATTATTCAATGGAATTATCTGGATGGAACTCAAGAAGTAGAATATATCAACCAAAATATCTGGCGTCAAAACGAAAACGAAGTTGTAAAAACTTTCTTAAAGAAGAAGGAAGTACAATCCATTCTACTTGATCCCTACAAAGAAACAGCTGACATTAACGAGTCCAACAATGTTTGGAATCAAGAGGTGCCGATGACAAAATTCAAATTATTCAAAAGCAAGCAAACTGAGATGTTTAGAAGAAGACCATCCGTAGGATTAAATCCAATGCAAAGAGCAAAGTCTAAAAATTAAAATCGCTCTTTTAAGGTAACTATTCAGTCATCGAATGTTTTTGTCATGATTTTTGCAATAATGGCAAAAATTCAAGCCAAAAACAAGCTCGTTCACCATTAAAAACGATGGATTACATCCATCTCTAAAAATATTATACTCCGCTGGAGTATTTTTAATACATGACTGAATTGTAATCTTTTAAGATGACAGTATTTATTTAGTAGAATATTTAAAATGAATGTACTTTATGGTTCTACTCTTTTCTAAATGCATTCTTTCATAATAGGTTTTAATCTCTAGGGAGGGAGAATAAAGGGATTGATTATAGATATCATTGTTACTATAAATGATTTCAAAATCACTTCTTGCTCCAATTGTTTTTAAGCCAAATTCATAGTAGTTAGGTTCATCCGTCTTAAGGTGAAGTTGTGCATTTTTGACAATTATTTTTGAATAGATATCTAGGAAATAATTGGAAACCAATCGCTTGATAGAATCTGTAGGATTTGGATGAGGGTCAGGAAATGTAATCCATATTTCATCTACCTCTTCAGTTTCAAAAAAATGCTCCAGTAATTCTATTTTAGTACGAATGAATGCTATCCTATTTATTTTTTCTTGAATTGAATTTGAAGCTCCTTGCCATATTCTTGCTCCTTTGATATCTACGCCAATAACATTTACTTCTGGATACATTCTTGCTAAGCCAAGACTATATTCACCACGTCCACAAGCAAGTTCTAATATTAATGGATAATTATTATTGAAATATTCTGACTTCCATTTTCCTTTATAGTTCACTGGTTGCTGATGGCCAACGTATAGTTGTGGAGATTTATAATCATAGTTTTCAAATACATTATTAAACTTGAGATTCTCTGCAAATTTTTCAAGCTTTGATCGATTGCTCATAAGCTTACAAGTCCTTCATTAATAAATCAAAAAACTCAACAAACTTCGAATCCTCCAAAGGTAGTTCGTCAACATGATGATCTAGTTCTATAAAACTTCCCTGATCTGGTAATAATGATTTAAGATGATGAATAGATTCTTTACTAATACTCTTATTGTTCTTATTGATCATCAAAACCAAAGGGCTAATAATATTTGGGATGTATTCATAACTATTGAAATCGTATTTTAAGTCCCTTGGCAACAAAATTAATGCAGGCAATTTTTGACGTATCCAAGAACGAATTCCATAAATTGGATCAATTAAAATAACCATTCTGCATGGACTTAAATTTGCCAGATAAGAAGCAGCAACAGCGCCAAGACCATATCCGACAATTATTATACTATCTTGGCCTACTTGTGATTTCAAATAACTATAACTCAGTTGGGCATCCTCATACCAATTAAATTCCGATGGTCGACCATCGGATTTACCATAACCTCGATAGTCGGGAAATAAAACACTATAATTTCGTTCGATTAAGAATGGAGCAAAATTGGTAGCCCAATAATCAATACTTTTTTCCGCACCATGTAAAAATAAAATGTGTGCTCTAGGCGTGAAATCAGGTTTAAACTGTACTACATTAATTTTTTCATTATTTGGCTGTTGTAATTTAAACTCTTTAAAAGGAAGATCAAACTTATAATTGTAGGCGTTGCTATGCTTTACAGGCGAAAAAACAATAAAATCAATAAGAATATATATACAGAATATTCCTACTATATATAGTAGAACCAATACAGAAATCAGAAAAAGTAGTCTCCTAATACTCATGAAGCGAAAATCCTCGCTAAGGTATCAATAATCGCTTAATTTAGGTTTAGATACCAAGATAATAAATATTCAGATTTACTACTTTATTACCATAAATGTTCCATTAGCTAAAATTAGCTCATCTTTTTGGACCAGATAGTAATAGGGAGCATTGGGCCATTCTGAACAATTTATACTATTTGATTCCTTCAGAATATTGTGATACAATATCTTTCCAGTCAAATCAAATATAGTTAATTCAGAAATAGGATCAAGTTGTGCTCTATTAATTAAAATGAAATTATTGGCGGGATTTGGATATAAGCTAAACTCTTGAGAATTAATTATATCTTTTGGCAAAAGTCTTAATTCATTTTCAATTAGGCCTTCTGTATAAAACTCACTCTTTAATACATCATCAAGTTCAATATGATCATTGATCCAACTAATTGATTGGTTTCTTGGAATTCTTATAATTAGCAATGGCTTCTTTTCATTAATGATCAAAGGTTCTCCAGTACTATAACTTACTTTTAATATATGATTTACGAATGAATAAGATTCGCTATCGATCTGAGAAGAAACAATCTCAACTTTATCCTGACTACTTAGTACTTTAATTGCAAATTGCAATCCTTCAATGCTCACCTTATCGTTCTTCAAATAAATTGAATAATCAATAAAATTACTTTGTGATTCCTTGATATAATATAAATAAACCTTATCATTTAAATCATTATTCCTTGTATCTAAATGCTGAATGTTATTATTATAACTTAAATCCATGTCTCCCATTTTGACTGCTAAAACATCTGCGTTGAGTCTTGGATACCCGCCTATCGTGAGTCCTTTAAAATAGATCGACTCGTAAGAATTATATTTTGAGATTGTGGTTTTCCAATCCGTTCTGAAAAAATACCATGGTAGTACATTATCAAAAGTCACTTTAATCCCTAATAATAGCTTTCTTAGTTCTGAGATATCAGAAGAGGTTACATTATTATTTTTATTTACATCTGCTGCAAAATATCTTAATGTATCAGGTAATAATACCTTATTAAGAATATGTTTTTGAATAATTACAATGTCTTTTGTACTTAATCCGTCTAGTACCTGTGTTCTTTTAACAAATCTATAACCAATGAAACCAAGTTTTTTAATCTTCAGTTTAAATGCATATTGAATACCACCATTGGGAGATATACATAACTTAGAAATGTTGTCCGCATCATCAATATAAATGGAGTCTGGATAAACTCTATAATTTGCTTCAGTGGAAATTAGCCCACCAATATCACCCGTTTCAGAAATACTTGTAAGGGAAGTAGAATTGAGCTGAGTGCATTTAAAGGCATCAGTAATTACTGCAGAATAATTTCCAGCCATCAAATTGAAAATAGAACTCGTAGTCGCTCCAGTATTCCAGGTATAAGTATATGGACCAAATTCTCCTTTAGGAGACAAAACAATTTGTCCTTCATTTCCACACAAGTCAGTTACAATGGACTTGTTTTGTTCGAAACTATTTTGATACGATATAAGTGTAATGTTCGTTGATTTCTTTATAATTTCATTTGAACATTTGTCTTTCAAAGACCAATCTCTTTTAAACCTAATAGGAATGGTACACATGTTAGAGATCTTCGTATCTATAAAAGTTATATCTACTTCACCGAGTTTTAAAGGAAGCCTTAATAAAGTCTGAGCAAGTGGCTTGTCTTTTGGATATTCTATCAATGTATCGGTTGGGATTCTAATCTCAGAAGGCTTGAGATGCTTAATATATATTGTTTGTGTGCATCTTTCAATATTACCTATTGTGTTTCGAATAGTAAATATTCGCGTCACTAAATCATTTCCATTCGAACAGTTACCGTTGTTAAAAATCTCAATGTAAGTAATAGTTATTACACCACCATCGTTACTTATGACCTTCGGAAATCCTGTCACAGTGGTGTCATATTTCTGTCCTTCGACAACAGTGAAGTTGACTGGACATTCTACAACCAAGGTCTGAGGTGACAGGGAGTTTGAGTTTTTCTTGTTGGTCGCCAAAACATACAATGGCAATAACAAGAGGATAATCAAGTTCCTCATAACACTTTATTTGAAGGTAAATTTAAGTCTTTTTTGGGAATACTAATCGTTCTTTATTAAATTTGGAGTATTTTTATTCAAATATAATAAATCAATTATGTATATTAAATTACTATTGAGGAGTTTCAATTGCTAATTAAATTATATCTAAAGTATAAATATTCAAAAGTCTAATGATTAAATAAACAACTACGCTAAGTTAAAGAATTGTCTTATTACCATTCCTTACTTTTGCCAGAATAGAGTTACAATGTATAAAATACTATGATCGAACTTATAATTGCTATCTAGAATTAGTCAAAATTCTTCGAACCATCGGCTTGATAGACATATCTTAAAGTGTAATATCTCGCTTGATCTACAAATGCATTTGGGTTAGCTGGTGCGTTTTTATAATAAGATAAAATTTCCATTTTAGCATATTTCCCATCCGCGGTTCTAAGGACAATTACCTTGCCGGGAACAGCACGAACAATCATAGCGGAATTATCATAAAGTGACCATGATTTTCCTATAGCATAAAGTGGAAAATTATCAGTCTTAAAAAAACTGTCTTTTGGAACTGATTTAAGATCTTTGAAGATTCCATTAAAAATAAATGCTCCCGCTTGTCCAGGTCCACTGGTTCCACTATTGATTATAATGGTTGTTGCTTTAAAACCAATATCCCATCGATTCGTTGCACTATCCGAATTTGGTATTATACTACTATCGGCCAATTTCAAAAATGTAAATAATTTTTTATCTCCAATTGGCGCTCCTGTAACCGGATCATAACCTGTTGTAGGATCCGCTGGAAGGTTATTAATTGTAGTGGAAATTCCCGGTGTAGTTGATGGATTATCGTCCGTACAAGAATAAATTAATGAACAAAAAATAATAAGGATAAATAAAGTAAAAAGTTTCATGATTTAATTAGTTTATAATGAAGATTAATAAATAGATTTCTACCTACAAGGTTAGGAATATGAACTGGATCTTTATAATTACTTACGTTCTCTGATCCTATCTGTATTTCAAATAGTTCTCCTAATTTTTTACCAAGTGTTATGTTGGTCAATGTATATCCATTGACAAATAAATCATACTTGTCCAATATGCCATTTGAATTAATATCACTTTGCGGTACAGTGATACCACTTACATTTCCTGACGTTGAGGATAATCCAAACTTTGATCTATAAATGAAACGACAGCTGAGGTCAATATTCATTTTTGGAATAGTATAATTCAATTTAAGTGATAATTGATTTCTTGATCTGTTCGAAAGACCAAAATATTCATTTGATTTTATTTTATAAGTTTCTAAAGTTATGGGGTCTCTGTGATATATTTGTCCATTTCGGACTTGACTCTCAACATTTTTATCCTTAGCCAATAGATATTGAACTCCCAAAGAAATATTAAGTTTCTTAAAAATTGTGTAGCTAAAATTGGTCTCTATACCTGTAGTGTAAGCTCTTTTAATATTCGTGTAACTATAAATATTGCGCTGATTCTTTGTAGTAGCGACAATTTGAGTTTCAATTAATCCCTCTAAATCATTTCTGAATAAATTAAAGTCAAATCGCATACTTTTATTCAGCTGATGAATTAAACCCATATTAAATGCTAATGAACTTTCTGCATCAATTTTGGTGTAATTATCCAAGGGTATATAAATTTGATCAAGAAGGTTTTGGTCTTTTAATTTAAGCAATTCATTCACTACTACCTGTGTTCCATAAACTGAATATGAAGCCGCTTCATTGTTGAAGTTTAAATACAATTGTCTAAAGTCTGGTGCTTTAAATCCAGTTCCTATTGAAAATTTTACAGACGTTTTAGAATTTACTTTATATTGCATTGCAAATTTTGGACTCCATTGCATACTATATGCGGAATTATTGTCTATCCGAAAACCAGTAATAATATTCCATGATGGAGTTGGTTCCCATTCATGTTGAATAAATGTATATTCTGTATTTTGTTTTTTGGCATTCTCATCTCCATATCTAGAACTTTGTATAGATTCAGATACATTTCCTAAACCAAGAACAAATTTATTCTTTGAGTTCAATTTAAAGTTGCCAATGAGTTCTAGTCTATTAAACTTTTGATTAAATTTATCTTTGTAAAATAGAGTTTGACTTTCCAAGCCATTCAACTCCGTTTTTGTCTTATATTGACTATAATAATAACTTGCATTTAATGCTAATCTAGGATTACAAATAAATTTATAAATTGGATTTACATTCCAATCTTCCACAATTCCTTTTCCTTCCACTTTAATAGAATCCTTAGCGTTAATTACCTGATAATGATTATTCTGATATTCATTGAATTGTCTGAAATTTAGTTGAAACTCATGATGTGAATTAAGTGTATAAAACAATTTAGAACTAAGGGTATAATTTGTGAAGGGTGAAACGGTCTGCCCATAAATGTCAGGAGATAGGTCATAACCATTAGAACTAAATCGATTAACAAAAGCATTGGCTCTCCATTTTTTGTAAGAATAAGATCCTAAAGCATTAAGATCCCAAGTATTTCTAGAGGAGCATTGGATTCCCAAGTTTAATTTTTTGGAATAGGCTTGGTCGGTAATAATATTTATTACACCTGCAAGGGCATCTGAACCATAAAGACTTGAAGAAGGTCCTTTGACAATTTCTATCTTTTTTATGTTACCTGTTGAAATTCGACTTAATTCCAGACTTCCTGTATATCGACCAATTAAAGGCTCCCCGTCAATTAATATCAAGGTGTAATCGGGATTTAAACCCTGAATCTGAATTCCGTTTCCAAGGCCATTCACTTGTGGTACTATGGATAAACCAGCTTGTTCTGAAAGGACATCTTGCAACCGTACACTTGAATTCAAGTGGATTGTATTTGAATTTAAAACTTGGAATGGTAAGGGAATACTTGTAATCAGTCGTTCAGATCGGGTTGCTGTAATACTAACTTCCTTCAAGTAAAGGCTATCTTGTTGAGAATTAACGCTATTACATATTACAAAAAATAATAAACTAACCCTTTTTATCATTACCCTGCAATATTCAGACAGAATAAGTTTATAAAATATCCCAAAAGGTATTATTAATAGCCAAAACCGTACATTGAATAATTCTTAACATATACTAATTTTGATCATGAATAGAACAAACCAATATTTCAAACGTTATTAATTTGTACTCTCAATACCATAAAAGTAACCTAATCCGTCAATTTAATAATTTGGAAAACTTTATTTCTTTAAATCAAATTACTCCTAATTCTCTCCTTCTTCCACAAGAAAAAATATTTGAGAAAAACTGGATTCACATTATTTTATGTGTTCAAGATAAGGTTATCTATAAATTTGGACCTGTCTATGCTCGAGAATTGTTGCCCAATAAGGCCTTTATTATTTACGATCCCGATAAGGATCTTCCTTTTGAGCTTGATATGGAAGATGACTCCTTACTTTATGTACTCAAAATGAGTTTGAATACTTTGCATAAAATGTTTGCACCGGAATCAGATCACGCTCCTATATTCAATCCGGAAAATGCCAATAGAAAATTCTATGAGGAGCGAGAAATTTCAACTGACATCATTGCTATACTTCATCAATTAAGAGAAGTCAAGTTAACTGATAATGCATTAAGGTTATACTATCAAGCCAAATCGATTGAAATTCTTTCCTTGTTTTTCTCTAAAAACAAAACGGATCTTGAAACTTGTCCGTTTCTTAATAACGAGCATATCGTTCGAAAAATAAAGAATGCGAAAACCTTATTAATTCAGAATTATGCTAATCCTGATACTCTTCCTTTTATAGCAAAGCAGGTTGGGCTTAATGATTTTCAGTTGAAATTAGGATTTAAAGAAATATATGGCAATACTCCTTATCAATTTCTACTCGATTACAAGCTTGAATTAGCTAGACAGATGTTAATCAACAAAAAGCTTCAAGTCAATGAAGTTGCAGATAAAATTGGTTATACCAATGTCAGTCATTTCATTACTGCCTTTAAACGCAAATATGGGATGACTCCGAAAAAAATAACTTAATCTATTTGATATTAACATTGAACTATTTGATTGATAAATAGCCGTTCAATCTTTACCCCTATAAATTCTTTATTGCTACTCTTTTAAGTATTGAAACAAATTTAATGTACAATATTTTTTAACAAATACACATAATTGAATTTTTGTAACTATTCAGCCATCTAATGTTTTTGTCATGATTTTTGCAAAAATGGCAAAAATTCATGCCAAAAACAAGCTCGTTCACCATCAAAAACGATGGATTACATCCATCGCTAATCGGGTAGGATGAGGCTCTCGCCTCAGTCCCCCCACACCACCTGGCATACGCTTTACGTACCTCGGCGGTTCTTAAAATCATTTACGTTCGATAATGGTAAGTAACGAAAATAAT